>JALYXJ010000233.1 GCA_030947165.1 Gemmatimonadota bacterium | reverse complement strand
CCTTGACCCAGTGATCCTCGCTCTGGCGCTGCACGATCGTGCGCAGGTTCTTCCCGTACGACGTGCCCCACTTGCCGCGAAAGCCGACGTTGAGTCCCGCGAAGCGGTCAGCCGGGGGCACCTTGCCTTCCGACTCCACCCAGCCCTGCGTATGGCAGTCGTTGCAGCTGCCGACGATCGTGAGATACTCGCCCGCCTGCTCCATCGACGCCGCCTGAACGGCGGGTCCGCCCGCCCCCGGCATCGTGCTCGTGCTGCTCGTCGACGTCGACGTGGTCGTGGACGACGTGCTGGAGCCTTGTCCCGTCTGACAGGCGAGGGCACCGGCGGAGATCGCGAGGACGGCGAGGCGGGAAACGAGGTGCGGGGCGAGCATGTCTCGTGGGGTGAGTGGACAACGGCGGCCTGCGCGCGCCGCCGCTCCTGAATTACGCTCTGCATCGTGTATGCGACAGCCCTCCGCCGCAATCGGGAGATGGTCCGGCTATCATTGGAGCATGCCTCCTGCGCTCCTGTTCGACCTCGATGGCACCCTGATCGACTCCATCGAGCTGATTCTCAGCTCCGCTCGCTACGCGTTTGAAGGTTTTCAGGGCCGCGCGCCGACGGACGACGAGTGGCGCGCGCTGATCGGACGTCCGCTCACCGACTCCTTTCGCGAGTTCGTGCCCGACGAGCCGGAGATCGAGCGGCTCATCGCCCGCTATCGCGAGCACCAGCTCCTGCATCACGACCGGCTCGTGCACGCGTACGACGGCGTCGTCGCCGTGATCCGGCAATTCGCTCGGGCGGGATACCCGATGGCGCTCGTCACCAGCAAGGCCGACTGGCTCGCCCGGCGCGCGCTCGTGCACGTGGGGCTCGACGCCGTGATCCGCGTGATCGTGGGCTGCGACTCGACCTCGCGCCACAAGCCGCACCCCGAGCCGGTGTATCATGCCCTCAGCCTCCTGCGCGCCGAGGCGAAAGACGCCATCTTCGTGGGAGATTCCCCGCACGATGTGGAAGCCGGTCAGGGTGCCGGAGTGTATACAATCGGCGTGACGTGGGGCGCGTTCACCGTCGAGGAGATGACGCGCAGCGGCGCCGACCTCGTGATCCACGACATCCAGCAGCTCCCGCCAGTGGTGGAGCGGTTCGCGGCAAAAATTGCCTGACGTTCAAACCTTCTGGATGGTCGGAGTATCCCACTCAGTGCACAGGGGGGACCCAAAACCGACCGATGACGGCAGTGGCCTTTGCAGAACCAGTGACATCCTCTTCAGCGGGTTTCAGCGCTGATCCGGACGTAGCCCTCGCGGCTGCGGGGGACCGTCACGCGTTCGAGCGGCTCTACCAGCAGCACGTCAGTCGCGTGTTCTCCCTCTGCGCCCGGATGGTGAACGACCGCACGCGCGCCGAAGAGCTCACGCAGGACGTGTTCGTGCGGGCCTGGGACAAGCTGCACCTGTTTCGTGGAGAGGCGGCGTTCGGCACGTGGCTGCACCGGATGACGGTGAACCTGGTGCTCAACGCGAGAAAGACCGAAGGGCGACAGCGCTCGCGGTTCGACGACGACGACGAGGGCGACGGCATCCATGTCCTGCCGGCCCGCCCCCACGCGCCGGGCGACCGGATGGATCTCGAGGCCGCGATCGCGAAGCTGCCCAAGGGTGCACGACGCGTCTTCACCTTGCACGACGTGGAAGGGTACAAGCACGAAGAGATCGCCGAGATGCTCGGCGTGACCACGGGAGCCACGAAAGCGCAGCTGCACCGCGCGCGGCTCCTACTGCGGGAGGCACTGAACCGATGAGCACCATGAGCATGCCACTGAATTGCGAGCAGTTCTCCGATCGGCTCGCGGACTACCTCGAGGGCGACCTGCCGCCAGCGGTTCGCGCCGCCATGGAGTCGCACGCCGACGCGTGCGCCGGCTGCGGCGCGCTGCTCGCCGACATCACCGCGCTGCGCCATGATGCCGCGGCCCTGCCGGCGCTCCAGCCGTCGCGCGATCTGTGGGGTGGCATCGCCGAGCGGATCGACGCTCGCGTACTGCCCCTCGCGGTGCCGGCCGCCACCCGGTCGATCGTGCACCGCACCTGGATGCGGCCGGCGGTCGCCGCAGCTGCCCTGGTGCTGATCACGGCGGGAATCACCCACGTGCTGACGCGCGTCTCCTACGGTCCCACGCTCACCGTGGCGAGCGCCCCGAGCCGGCCGGCTGCTGCCGCCGCGCTCGATACACCGGCCGTCGCGCAAGCCATTCCGACAGCTGTGGATGGCGTCTTCACCTCCACCAAATCCGCGCAGCCCGCCGCCACCACGAGCCCGCGGCGGCTGGCCGCGCGCGAATCGGGGCCGGCGCGAGCCGTGCCGGCGATCAACGCCCGGAACCTGATGCGGAACGAGGAGCCGGTGTACGACCAGGAGATCGTCAAGCTGCGCCAGATCGTCCGGCAGCGGCGCTCGGAGCTGGACCCGAAGACCGTGGCCGTGCTCGAGCAGAGCATCGCGGTCATCGACTCCGCCATCGCGCAGAGCCGTGCCGCGCTCGCCAACGATCCGGCGAGCGGCTTTCTCGCTACGCAACTCAACCATTCGCTCGAGAAGAAAGTCGAGCTGCTGCGGACGGCGGCGCTGCTGCCCGCGCGTACCTGAGGATTTCACCCATGCACCGCCCTATTGTACTGGCCTTCGCGACGTTCGCGCTCGCGATCCCCGCGTCCGGGTCGGCGCAGACCACGACCTCCGAGCGCGAGCGCGACCGCATCGAGCGGGAGCGCGAGAAGGCGCAGGAGGCACGCGACCGCGCGCGCGAGCGGGAGCAGGAGAAGCGCGATCGTGAGCAGGAGAAGCTGGAGGGCGACCGGGAGCGCGAGCAGGAACGCCGTGAGCGCGACCGGGCGGGCGCGCTCGACACCACCGTCGCCTTCGATGCCAAGGGCAGCATCACCGTGATCTGCCCGCAGGGCGCCGTGATCGTCATCGGCTCGGACAAGAGCGAGATCCGCGTGCGGGCCCGCACCGAGAACGGCGCCATCCGCTTCATGAGCAACGGCTCGCGCGCCACGTTGGAGCCGGCGTCCGGACGCGGCTGCAGCGACGGCCGGTTCGAGATCACCGTGCCGACCGGCGCCAAGGTGTCGGCCCGGAGCTGGAGCGGCAGCGTGAGCGTCCGCGGCGTGCACGGCGATGTCGACACCCAGACCCAGAGCGCCGACGTCGAGGTGCGGGATGTGGGGCGGCTGGAGCTCGAGACGCTGTCCGGCGACGTCACCATCAACGGCGTGAAGGGCGACGCGAACATCAACACGGTGAGCGGCGACGTGGAGCTCACCGGGCTGCGCGGCGATCTGGAAGCGGAGACCGTGAGCGGCGACCTGCGGCTCAGCGACATCGTCGCCAAGCAGGTCCGCACCCACACCACGAGCGGCGACGTGGACTTCGCCGGCGCGATCGTCGACGGCGGACGCTACGAGTTCAACACGCACTCCGGTGAGATCGGGCTCGAGCTCCCGCGCGACGTCGGTGCGCAGCTCAGCGTGTCCACCTTCAACGGCGAGATCGACAGCGAGTTTCCGATCACGCTGAAGGCCGGCGATCACGGGGTCGGGGGCGGTCAGGCCAAGAAGCTCACCTTCACCCTCGGCCAGGGCAACGCCCGCATCGTCGCCGAGACGTTCAGCGGCAACATCACCCTCAGGTCCACCACCCGCCGCCGATAGGCGCGTCCCTTCAGGAGAATACCGTGATGATGCTCCGCCGAATTGTCCTCACCGCCCTCGTCGCTGCGCCGGCCGTGCTGCACGCGCAGGACCGCCAGACCCAGCGTGACGCTTTTACGCTCAGCGAGCGCGTGCCGGCCGGCCAGTGGATCCGCGTCCGCAACATGAACGGCGACGTGCGCGTTCGTGCCTCTACGAGCGACAAGGTGGAGGTCGTGGGCACCAAGACCTGGCGCCGCGGTGATCCGAAGGACGTGCAGATCGAGACGAAGAAGTCGAGCGACGGCAGCATCCTGGTGTGCGCGATCTGGAGCGAGAACACCCGCTGCACCGAGGACGGCTACAGCACGCACAACGACGGCTGGCGGCGGGGCGATCGCAACAACGACGTCGCCGTGGACTTCGAGGTCCGCGTGCC
>JALYXJ010000231.1 GCA_030947165.1 Gemmatimonadota bacterium | reverse complement strand
GTCATCCTCGGAGTGGTGGTCCCGCTTCGATACCCACGCGGCGAAGAGGCACCAGTGCCCGGGGGGCAGCTCGGAGTTTGGCCCATCGGCCCAGTACTCCGCGATCACCTTCTGACGGTCCGTCAGGTTGGCGCTGTGGCTGATCGCCTCCTCGACCGCGCTCTCGAGACCGCCGAAGGGCTCGTTGGGCTTGATCGCCGCCATTCGGAACTGGCTGCCGGAGGTCAGCGCGAACGGGATCACCCGGTACCAGTGCGGACCGACAAAGCTCTGCGCCACGAAAGTCCCCGCCGCATTCTTTACGAGCAGCGGCTGCCAACGGGTGGGGTCGTTGAGCTTGTCGACCGTGTTCGTGTACACATACTTGGGGGCGTAGTCGCCGTAGGGAGTCCCGCTCGGATCCAGGTCGCCAAGCTGGTTGGACCCGTCATGATGCCGGAACTCCAGCAGCGCGCCCGCCGCCGCATTCCCTACTCCGGCCGCCGTCCGCGGATCTACCGACACGTCGGCCGGATCGTAGTGGAGGTCGGCCATGATCTGGTCGAACGCCGCGTTTTCCGACGGGTAGCGATTCCGCGGGAACAAGTCCCCGAGCGCGCGGTAGGCGGCGTAGCTCATCGCCTTCCGCTTGTTCTCCAGCGTGCGCTCTCTCCCGGGCCGGCGCAGGGAACCGCCCAGGCGAGTGCCCACCGCGCGGTTGTCGTACGCGGCCCAGGCGTCGTACATCGCGGTGTGCACGATGGCCAGCATGCGGGCGACCATCGGAGGGCCGGGCTTGGTGCTTCGCACCGCGAGCAGACATGCGCTGCTCCACTTCACGACGACCGTCGCGTCGGCGGTGGCGTCGTGACGGGAACCGTTTTCGTTCTCGTCGTCGCCACGTGACGCAGTCGCGGCGGATGGATCGATCGTGGGCGCGGTGGGCCGCTCACCCTGACAGGCGGCCAGCACGCCCAGGACGATGAGCGCGACGATACTCCGCACCCCATGGGCGCGACGAATGACTCGGGTCTGCATGATCTCGACGATAGAAGTAGGAGGACGCGTGGCGGCATGCAGCGGTTCGCTCACCGCATACGGGAGTCCACCCGTACAACGCTCGTTTACGGCGCGACGCCCGCCGGCTGCGGCAAACTGTGGCGTTGACGCGACAGGTGCCGACGCCACAGCCGCAGGCGCCGTCGGCGGCGGTAGCCACCGCTGGTTGCGCGCGCGCCCGAGCGCGGAGAAGTTGGGTCGGTGAACTGCTCGCCGTCGCTCATCGGCCTCGATTGGGGAACGACCGCGCTCCGCGCGTTTCTGCTCGCCGACGACGGCGTCGTAATTGACTCCCGGACGGAGCCCTGGGGGATCATGCACGTCCCGCACGGCGACTTCGCGGCGGCGTTCGAGACCGTGACGGCCGAGTGGCGACGCAAATGGCGGGGACTCTCGGCCATCGCCGCTGGCATGGTCGGCAGCGCCAACGGGTGGGTCGAGACGCCCTACCGTGCCGCACCGGCCGGAGTCGACGAGCTGGCATCGGCACTCACGACCGTCCCCGGAGCTGACCTCCGCATCGTCCCGGGTATCGCAGCGTTGGGCGAGCGCCCAGACGTGATGCGCGGCGAGGAGACGCAGATTGCCGGCGCTCTGGCGATCGAGACCGCGCTCGTGCGATCGCTTCTCGTGCTGCCCGGAACGCACTCGAAGTGGGCGCGACTCCAGGATGGCCGAATCACGGAGTTCACCACCTTCATCACCGGCGAGCTATTCGCCGTGCTGCGTGAGCACTCCATCCTGGGGCGGGCACCGGTGTCGACGGAGCGGGCGGGTATCGGCGCGAAGCTCGAGGACGCATTCGCGCGCGGCGTCCGTGCGGCGCAGGGCTCACCGCGCGGCGTGGCGCCCCTGCTCTTCTCGGCTCGCGCCCTCGTCGTGACGGATCGGCTCGCGGGTGCTGCAAGCCTGCACTACCTCTCCGGCCTGCTCATCGGCGATGAGGTGCGCTGTGGCCTCGCCCAATACGGTGTGCCTGCGGCGCTGATCGGCGACGCGGCCCTCTGTGATCGTTACGTTACCGCGCTCGCGCTCTTCGACATTCACGACGTTCCGATCATCGACGGCGCCGCGCCCGCCGGCCTTTGGGCGATCGCGCGCCGCGCCGGTCTCGTTTCCTCGGCGGCGCAGGCGAGCAGCGGATGATCGACCGCTATCTCGGCCGGCTACCCCTCCTCGCAATCCTGCGTGGTGTGACGCCCGACGACGTCGTCGCAATCGGGGAGGCGCTGGCGGACGAGGGCTTCGTGATCATCGAGGTTCCGCTCAACTCGCCGAATCCGCTGGAGAGCATTCGGCGGCTGGCCAGAGCCCTCGGCGACCGCCTTCTCATCGGCGCGGGCACGGTGACGAGTGCGGCGCAGGTGGAGGACGTGAAGCGCGCCGGTGGCCGGCTGATCGTCTCGCCTCATTTCGACGTCGCGGTGGTGCGCTCCGCGAAGGCCAGCAGTCTGGCGTGCATCCCCGGCATCGCGACGCCGAGCGAGGGCTTCGCGGCGCTGGCGAACGGCGCTGACGCGCTCAAGCTGTTCCCCGCGGAGCTGGTCACGCCGACTGTGCTGCGCGCGCTGCGCAGCGTCTTCCCCACGAACACGAAATTCCTGCCAGTGGGTGGGATCACACCAGACGCGATGCCGCCGTATGTTGCGGCCGGTGCCGCTGGATTCGGATTGGGCTCTGCGCTGTACCGAGCGGGAGACAGTGCAGCGGCGGTCGGTGAGAGCGCGCGCCGGTTCGTGGGGGTCTGGGAGGCGGGGAAGAGATCCCTCGAGCAAGCGCACCGCGCATGAAGATCACCAGGCTGACCACCTATCTCGTTCTCCCTCGTTGGTGCTTTCTCAAGATCGAGACGGACGAAGGCATCACCGGCTGGGGCGAGCCGGTCCTCGAGGGGCGCGCGCACACCGTGGCCGCGGCCGTGAGCGAGCTGGGAGACTACCTCGTCGGCAAGGATCCCCGGCGGATCGAGGATCACTGGACCGTGATGTACCGCGCCGGCTTCTATCGCGGCGGGGGCATTCACATGAGCGCACTCGCCGGCATCGACCAGGCGCTGTGGGACATCAAGGGCAAGGCACTCGACGTTCCCGTGCATCAGCTCCTCGGCGGACCGCTGCGGGAACGCATTCGTGTCTACTCGTGGATCGGCGGCGACCGCCCCGCGGACACGGCGGCGGCGGCGACGGCGTCCGGAGCACGCGGCTTCACCGCGGTGAAGATGAACGCCACCGAGGAGCTGCAGTTCGTCGACAGTCACGAGAAAGTGGATGCGGTGCTCGCTCGCGTGCAGGCCATTCGCGAGGCGATGGGTCCGCATTTCGGGATCGCCGTCGACTTTCACGGACGCGTGCATCGCCCGATGGCGAAGGTGATCGCGAAAGAGCTCGAGCCGTACCGGCTGATGTTCATCGAGGAGCCGGTGCTGTCGGAGCACGTCGAGGCGCTCGCGGACATTGCCCACCACTGCTCGACGCCGATCGCGCTCGGCGAGCGGCTCTACTCGCGCTGGGATTTCAAGAAGGTACTCGCCGACGGCCACGTCGATATCATCCAGCCCGATCCGTCGCATGCCGGCGGGATCACCGAGACGAGAAAGATCGCCGCGATGGCGGAAGCGTACGACGTCGCGCTGGCGCTCCACTGCCCCCTGGGTCCGATCGCCCTCGCAGCGAATCTCCAGCTGGACGCCGTGTGCTACAACGCGTTCATCCAGGAGCAGTCGCTCGGCATTCACTACAATCAGGGGAACGATCTGCTCGACTACCTGAAGGATGCGTCGGTATTCGCCTACAGTGACGGGTACGTTGCCATCCCGCAGGGGCCCGGCCTCGGCATCGAGGTCGACGAAGAGCGCGTCGCGCACGCGGCGATCACCGGGCACCGGTGGCGTAATCCAGTGTGGCGGCACGCGGATGGGAGTTTTGCGGAGTGGTAATGGGTGGAGCTGAACGGCCACTGAAGTAGGCGCGTACTCCGGTACCCGGTCCTCGGAATGACGCTCACGCAGCTCCAATTCAGGGCCATTTCGACAGTTGTCGATATCCACGGAGCATGCCGTGTGGGAGCCCGGCCCGATCGAAACAAGCTCCCGCGTTCTCGCGCGCGCGATTGCTCAACGCGGCGTGTGGCCGGTACGAGCAGCGCTGCCTCAGTGATCTAGGCGGGGGCATGCACGATTTCGGCAACGCTCGCGCCAGCTTGTCATCACACTGGATGCATTGACCCGGAGGTTTCCACGATCGGATCACGGTGTGGTAGCGGGACAATTGCGACGCGCCGCGCTTTCGATACGGCCAACATCGCCGAGGGCTGCGGCGAGAGCTCGCGGCGGGAGACGATCCGGTACCTACAGATCGCTTGTGGCTCGGGCTGCGAAGCCGAAAGCCACCTCCTGATCGCCGCCGACCTCGGGTACTTCCCCTCTGCCAGTGTCGAAGGGCTGACCGGAAGCATCAAGTCGATACAGCACATGCTTGTCGGCTTGACGAACAAGCTCCCACGCTGAACTCGGCTCGCGATCAGAGTGCAGTTGGACGCAGCACCATTCATCCAGACGCGACCACGCATTGGAGATGCCTGAAAGTGAGTCCGTGTACCTGAGACTGGAGTACCGTCATACCTGCAGGAGTCAGACGTTTAGACACACGAGTGTTGTCCCGTCGCCACAAGAGTTGCGGCGATTCTGCCATGCTGGTCGGCCCTCCTTCGGTTTCGGCACGGCACTGGACCTCGTTTTGCGGTCGGATCGAAAAATGCATCATGCGGGTGCCGCGACGGCCGCTCTCTCCTTCGCTGCGTGGCGCGAGCTCGTACCCCGCACCGCAGTGGCCGCAGACAGTCTCCGACTCGCTTAGCTCCGGAAGGCATCCTTCATCGTGGGAGCACCGAATGTCGAGTACAGCGCACCTGCTTCGCATCACCGGGAACAAGCATCCGTGTCCTCGGCCGCGCGGGAGGATCGGACGAGCCGCCATCACGGCCATGCTCGCGTCGGCCGCGTTGGTCGGGGGCGCTTCGTCGCTACACGCACAGTTTCCCCTCGGATCAACGGCGCAGACGTTCGGTGTGTTGGGTGGCCAGTCGGTCACCAACACGGGTGCCACCACCATCACAGGCAACCTGGGCGTCTACCCGGGCTCCTCGTTCACGGGTGCCGGCTCCGTCACGTTCCTGAATGGAGGATCTGCACACGTGACCGATGGCCTGGCGCAGCAGGCGCAGGCTGACGCGCTGACCGCGTACAATATCCTCCACGGCCTTGCGCCAACCTCCGACCTGACTGGTCAGGATCTCGGGGGCCTGACTCTCCCGCCGGGGGTCTACCACTTCGCGTCGTCGGCACAGTTGACGGGGAATCTCTTCCTCAACTTCCTTGGCGACCCGAATGCGAGGTTCGTGTTCCAGATCGGCAGCATGCTCACGACGGCGAGCGCATCGTCGGTCACCGCCATAAACGGTGGAGGAGCCAACAGCAGCGTCTACTTCCAGGTCGGGAGCTCGGCGACGCTCGGCACTACCACGTCATTCCTGGGCAACATCATCGCGCTCACGAGTGTCGGCCTGGACCCCGGGGCGAATATCACGTGCGGCAGAGCGATCGCCCTCAATGGCTCCGTCACGCTGACGGGCAACACGGTCGCGAACAATTGCGCCAACGACTTTGGGAGTTTCGGGTTCAGCGGGGGCGGCGAGGCGCTGACGGCCGTGCCGGAGCCGGCGAGCCTGCTCCTCGTCGGCACGGGGCTGCTCGGCGTATTCGGTGTCGCGCGCCGCAGGAGGCTGTTCGAGGCTGCGTAACTCTGGTGATCTGAACGAAGGGCCTCGACGATTTGTCGAGGCCTTTCTTCGTCCTTCATTGGCAAGAGTGGCACGCGGCCAACGAGCCGAGCAACCGACGGGTGTGTGCGAAGTGTCGGACAGGTTGTCCTCATCGCGCCCACCTGACCCAGGTTCCCATGCGCACTCTGAAAATCGCCTCCGTCGCTCTCCTCCTGACCCTGGCCGGCGCCGCGCGCGCGCAGGTGCCACCAACGCCGGCTGGCCGGCAGCTCGCGGGCTGGCTCGAGGCGTTCAACAGCGATCGGCCAGAAGACCTTCGGCGGTTTCTTGCCGCGAACGCGCCGGCTGCGACACAGGAACGACTGCTCCAGCCGACGGCCGCCACCTTCGACTTTCGCGAGCGGACTGGCGGCTTCGACTTCCGCACAGCGGACAGCTCGACTGCCACGCGACTGTCGGCGCTGGTGCAGGAGCGCGGATCTGACCAGATGGCGAGGCTGACGATCAGCGTGCAGCCGGAGGCGCCCCATCGGATCACGGCGCTCTCGATCATGGCGGTGCCGCGTCCGCCGGAGTTCGCGCTGCCTCGCACGAGCGAGGCGGAGCTCACCACGGCGCTCCGCGCAAAGCTGGCCGCGGACGCTGCGGCTGGCGCGTTCGCCGGCGCCGTGATGCTCGCGAAGGATGAACGCGTGGTGTTCGACGGCGCCTACGGGCTCGCCGATCGCGAGCAGCGGATCGCCAACACGCTCGAGACGCAATTCCGGATCGGATCGATGAACAAGATGTTCACGGCCGTCGCCGTCCTTCAACTCGCCCAGGACGGCAAACTCCGGCTCGACGCGCCACTCGGGACCTACCTCACCGATTATCCGAACAAGGAGGTCGCGTCGAAGGTCACCATTCACCACCTGCTGACCCACACTGGTGGCACGGGCGACATCTTCGGGCCGCAGTTCTTCGCGCGACGTCGCGAGCTCCGCACGATACACGATTACCTGACGCTCTACGGCGCACGCGGCCTCGAGTTCGAGCCGGGAAGCCAGTGGGCGTACAGCAACCACGGCTTCCTCCTCCTCGGTGCGGTGATCGAGAAGGTGAGCGGCACGAGCTACTACGACTATGTGGCGACACATGTCTTCGCGTCGGCGGGGATGTCATCCACCGCGTCGCTGCCGGAAGACTCCGTCGTGCCGCGTCGTTCGGTCGGCTATACCCGCAACGGTCGCACGCTCGTCTCGAACGCCCCCGAGCTTCCTTATCGCGGCACCTCCGCTGGTGGCGGCTACTCCACGGTGGGCGATCTGCTGCGCTTCGCAACGGCGCTGCGCGAACACAAGCTGCTCAACCCGCGCTACACGGAGCTGCTTACGACCGGGAAGGTCGATGCGCGCGGCGCGAAGTACGCCTACGGCTTCTTCGACCGCGTCGCGGGCGGTGTTCGCTTCGTCGGCCATGGCGGCGGCGCGCCCGGCATGAATGGGGACCTCGAGATCGATCCGCGATCAGGCTACGTGATCGCCGTGCTGTCGAATCTCGACCCGCCGGCCGCGCAGCGGGTCGCCGAGTTCATCACCAATCGTCTGCCGAGCGCGCCCGTGAGGCCCTGATTGGCAAGGTGAGCGTGCCTGTCACGGCACCACGGCCACCTTGTCCGTCTTTCCGCCGTACCGCTGGAACCAGCTCCGCATGTAGAGCTGGGTCCGCAGGAAATTCGACGGCTTGGACGACGTGCCGTGCCACTCGTCGTTGAAGCGGATCATCGCGGTGGGAATCCTCCGCAGCTTGAGCGCGCGGTAGAACTGCTCCGTCTGCTCCATCGGCGTGCGGAGATCGTTTACGCCGGTCATCAGCATCGTCGGCGTGGTCACGTTGCCCACGTACATCAACGGCGACC
>JALYXJ010000279.1 GCA_030947165.1 Gemmatimonadota bacterium | reverse complement strand
GCTACCAGGCGCTCTACATCATCACGCAAACGCCGCTGTTCCGGGCGGCGATGACCGGGGCGCCGGTGGCCGACATGTTCAGCGCGTACGGTGGCATCCGGTGGCAGAGTGGTCTGGCGCGCGCGTTCCAGTACGAGCACACCCAGAGCCTCATCGGCGGCTCCATCTGGCAGTACCCGATGCGCTATCTCGAGAACTCACCGCTCTTCTGGGCCGATCGCATCACCGCGCCGCTCATGATCATGAGCAACGACGGTGATGGGTCGGTGCCATGGTATCAGGGCATCGAGATGTTCGTGGCGATGCGCCGGCTCGGAAAGGAGGTGTACCTGCTCGACTACAACGGGGATGAACACAACCCCACCAAACGGGCGAATCAGAAGGACGTGGCCATGCGCATGCAGCAGTTCTTCGACCATCATCTGCGCGGCGCGCCCGCGCCGGACTGGATGGAGAAGGGCATACCGTTCAGGATGAAGGGGCGCGACCAGCTCGCACCGGCCGCGCCGCGGGCGACGAACGCGGTCGGCGAAACGACGGGCGCATCGCGGCCGTAGGATCGAACAACCCACCACCTGGAGCACAGCGAGATGCGGCGAACCTCGGACGAGCTCGACTACGAAGTCATCGGCGACGATCTGCAGGCGGTGATCGTGACGCTCGATCCCGGTGAGACGGTGATCGCCGAAGCGGGCGCGATGATGTTCATGGAGCAGGGGATCGAGATGAACACGACGCTCGATCCCAACAAGCAGGGTGGCGGGCTGCTCGGCAAGCTGTTCTCCGGTGCGAAGCGCGTGCTCGCGGGCGACACGTTCTTCATCACCACCTTCGCGAACGGGGCTGGCAGCCGGCGCAACGTCGCCTTCGCGTCGCCCTTTCCCGGCAAGATCAAGCCGGTGGACCTGCTCGAGTGGGGCGGCGTGGTGATCGCACAGAAGGATTCGTTCCTGTGCGCGCCACGCGGCACCAACGTCGACATTGCGTTCACGCGCCGCATCGGCGCGGGCTTCTTCGGCGGGGAAGGCTTCATCCTCCAGCGGATCACGGGCGACGGCGTGGCCGTGCTGCACGCGTCGGGCGCCCTGTGGGAGAAGACGCTCGCCCCCGGCGAGGTGCTCCGCGTGGATACGGGGTGCATCGTGGCGATGGAGTCCGAGGTGCAGTACGACATCCAGATGGTTCCGGGAGTGAACACCGCGCTGTTCGGCGGCGAGGGACTCTTCTTCGCCACGCTCACGGGGCCGGGCAAGATCATGCTCCAGACGATGCCGTTCTCGCGCCTCGCCGACCGGATCATCGCCGCCTCTCCTCGCGCCGGTGGGCGCCAGATGCAGGAAGGCAGCGTGCTCGGCGGCGCGGTGCTGGGGAGCGTGATGGGGGGGCTGCTTGGGGGAGATGAATGACGGGGAAACGGTGAGGCGGTATGGCGGTCGGGCGGTCGGGCGCTCGGGCGGTCGGGCGGTCGGGCGCTCGGGCGGTCGGGCGGTGACGGCCTTACCGCGTTACCGCCTGACCGCCTGACCGCCCTACGGCATCACCTTCACCGCTGGTTTCCCCTTGAAATCCCCCGCCCGCACGATCGAGATCTTCGCCGGGTCGAAGTACTTCTTCACGGCGGCGTTCACCTGATCCACCGTGAGGGCGGCGATCGCCGACTCGTACGACGTGTCGTAGGCCATCGTACGGCCGGCGAAGCGGCGCTGGATCAACGTGCCGACCAGCTCCTGATCGCTGGCCCGCGACTGAAGTCGCTGCTGAAGCAGGCCGGGTTTCGCCGCCGCCACTTCCGCCGCGGTGAATCCCGTCGTGCGGATCTTGTTGAGCTCATCCCACATGCCCGCGACCAGGCGATCGACATTCTGCGGGTTGTAGATGGCGATCTGGAACTCGGTGCCCGCGCGGTCCAGCGAAGCAACCTGGAGCTGCGTGCCGACGAAGTAGCTGATGCCTTCCTGCTGGCGCAGCCGCACGGCGAGTCGGGAGTTGAGGAAGCCGCCGCCGAGCATGAAGTTGGCGAGCGCCAGCGCCGGGTAGTCGGGGTCGTCGTCGCGCACGGCGAGGTTCTGCGCTGCCACGAGAAACGCGTTCGCCTTGTCCGGCGTCTCGATCACCACCGTCGCTGAATCGATCACCGGCGCCGAGCGTACGAGGCGCGCGAACGGCCGCGGATTCTTCCAGTCCCCGAACAGGGTGCGCGCCGCCGCTGTGATGGAGTCGGCGCTGACGTCGCCCACGACGGCGAGGTCGGCGTACGCGGCGCCAAAGTAATCGCGGTGGAACTGCCGCACCTGATCCAGGGTCGTCGCGGTGATCTCGCTGATGTCTTCCTCGGGCGACGAGACGTGCAGCGGATGTCCCTTCGGGAAGGGTGCCATCCGCTGTTGAATGGCGATGAACGCCTTGGTCTGCGGCTCGCTCCTCGCCTGCTCGAGGGCGGCGAGCTGCTCCTGCTTCAGCTTCTCGAACTCCGTGGAATCGAACCGCGGCGAGCGCAGCTCGCTCGCGACGAGTGCCAGCACGGCCGGCAGCCGGTCGCGCGTCGTCTCGATGTTGGTGACGACGTTGTTGCCGCCGCCGGTCACCGTGACGCGCGCCTTGAGCTTGTCGACCGAATCCTTGAACTGCTGGCGGGTCAGCGCGACCGTTCCACGCGACAGCATCGCCGCGGCGAGGCCCGACACGACCGCCTTGTTCATGAGGCTGCTCAGGTCGCCGTAGCGCAGCACCATCTGGGCGTACACGCTGCCGCCGCGCGTCTTCTTCGGGAGCAGGGTGAGCTGCATCCCATTGGGCAGCGCGACGCGCGAAGTGCGCGACTGGATGTTCGCCGGCGATGCATCGAACGCCTCGCCCGCCTGCACGACGGCCCGGCCAGTGTAGTTCGCGACCATCTGCTCCACCGATGCGACCAGCGGCACGTTCGCGCGGTCGGGCTTCTCCGTGGGAATGAACACTCCGGCGGTGCGGTTGGACGGCTTGAGGTAGGCCGCCGCGACGCGCTGCACGTCGGCGGGAGTCACCTTTTCGAGGCGGTCGCGGTGCAGGAACACCAGCCGCCAATCGCCGAGCGCCGCCCACTCGGTGAGCGCGAAGGCGCTGCGCTCGGAGTTCGCGAGGTTGAGCTCGATGTTCTTGAGCAGCGCGGTACGCGCGCGCGTCACTTCCTCTTCGGTCGCCGGCGTGGCGGACGCGGCGTCGAG
>JALYXJ010000178.1 GCA_030947165.1 Gemmatimonadota bacterium | reverse complement strand
CGGGGAAGCCGAGCGATTACCACGACACGAGCGTCTCGGAGGGCAAGTGACCGATTCCGACCTTTGGCGCGCCTGGGGCATGTGGATGGCGCTCGCGGCGGTGATCATCGTGGTCGCCGCGGCGCTGCTCATCACGATCTGGCGAACGGCCCGCGGCATCCATGCCGAGGCGCTCCGAGCGCTCCGCGCCGCTGAGCAGATCCGCGACAACACGAACCCTATCTGGGCGCTCGACACCACCAACGACGTGGCGGGGCAGATGGTGGCGACGGTCCAGCACCTCGAAAAGACGGGCGGTGCGCTGGCAGCCGCCCTCGAGTCCCACGCCGGCGCGCGCTGAGGAACCCATGCAGACTCCTTCCGCCGAGACCATTCGCGACGTCTGGACGCTGACGCTCGTCGTGTTCGTCGTCGTCCTCGTCGTCGTGGCCCTGCTGCTGACGCTGATCCTTCGCGCTGCGCAAGACATTCGCGGCGGGGTCGCCATCATCTGGAACGTCGGGCAGCGCATCGCCAACAACACCATCCAGCTCGCGATGCTGTCCAGGACCAACGACGCGGCAAAGCAGATTCTTCGCTCGGCCGCGGGAGTGGCGGGAGCAACCGCGGCGATCGCGCGTCATGCCGAGGACTGTCCCGGATGCCCGGCGTGCGTGCTCGGTCCGCGGTGGCAGCGATGAACATCTTTACCCTGCTCGCGCTCCTGTCCGTGCTCGGCGCAGCCGCGCTGTTCATCGCCCTGGCGCTCTTCCTCAACGCCATCACCACGCAACTCGAGAAAATTGGCGGCGAGGAGAAGGGCTACGGCGTGAAGGCGAGCTACCTCTCGAAGATCCGGGTCGGGGTTCGCGCGATCGAATCGGAGACCGGGATGATCGCCCCGCAGGTGACCCAGCTCAATGCCACGCTCAGCAGTGTGCGCGACGGGCTGATCGCCGTGGACACCAATCTCGGGGATACCATCGCCGCCGTGACGAAGCAGGTGGCGCCATGACTGCCGACACGCCCATGCCGCACGCCGTTTACACCATCTGGTGGACGGGCCTAATCGTCACGCTCGTGCTGTTCGTTCCGCTGTCGGTGTACCTCCTGCACCGCACCTGGGTCGCATCGCGCTCGATCCGGCGCTATGCCGATGAAGCGCTCACCGCCGCCGCCGGCATCGCCGGCAACACCCAGCACATCTCCGCCCTCGACACGACGATCGCCGAGGGCAGCGCGATGGTTGGCGTGGCGGGAGAGATCGTGAAGAAGCTCGACACGGCCGCGACCGTGCTCGCCCAACGCGCGGACTGAGGATCCAGGCATGCTCCTGATGCTCACGCTCATCACCGTCGCCCTGGTCGTGCTCGCGCTGGCGGGCTACCTCATCGCCATCGCCTGGCAGCTCGTCGCCGCGAAGCGGTGCTTCGCCGCGATTGCCGACGGCCTCGAGGCCGTCGCGGGGCACACCGCGCCGCTCCCGGAGAGGCTCACGACGATCAACGGCGCTCTCGTCCAGCTGCTCACCGGCCTTCAGGCCGCCGACCGCCATCTCGGGCGCGTCGCCACCGTCTTCAAGCTCGGCTGATCACCATGTGCTTCAAGAACCTCCCGATCGAGTTCGACGCGCAGGGGAAGGCCTTCCTCAAGGACGGCGTGGGAAACCCGTACGCCACCGCTGTTGCGGCACCCGCGGGCGTGCCGAAGCAGCTCGACCACGACAAGGTGCTCGAGCTGGTGAAGCGAAACGGCCACATCAAGGACGTCGACTTCGATCCGGTGACCCGCGTCGCCGGCGCGCTCGCCTTTCACACCGTCGCCGACATAAAGGAGCGCAAGGTGCTCGAGGCGCGCTCGGTCGCCACGCTGTTCCGCGGCTACGAGGTGATCATGATCGGGCGCGATCCGCGCGACGCGATCTACATCACCAGCCGCGCCTGCGGTGTCTGCGGCGGCGTGCACTCCACCTGTTCGGCGCTCGCCATCGAGATGGCGATCGGGTGCCAGCCACCGCCGCTCGGCGTCCTGATCCGGAACCTCGCCCTCGCGCTCGAGTTCCTCTACGACCACCCGCTGCATCTGCATCTGCTGGCGGGGCCGGACTACTCGGCCGCAATCGTGGAGGGCACAAATCCGGGGCTGCTCGATCAGGCCCGCACCACATTGGCGAAGCACGCGGACGTGCACGGCTACCGCACCATGTTCGACCTCATGACGGACCTCAATCCGTTGAGCGGCAGTCTGTACCTTGAGGCGCTCAACATGACGCGGGTGGCGCGCGAGGCGTACGTGCTCATCTGCGGCAAGTATCCGCACCCGCAGACGATCGTGCCCGGCGGCATGAGCTCCACCATCACGCTCACGGTGATGAACGAGATGTTCGTCCGCCTGAGCCAGTTCTTCGACTACGGAAAGAAGATCGCCGGCATCTGGGACGACATCTCCGACTTTTTCTACGAGGCCGATCCGAGGTATAAGCAGGTCGGCGCCCGCCGCGCCAACATGATCGACACGGGGATCTTCGATCACCCCGACGCGTACGACACGACGTACGCCAACGCCAACGAGTGGGGCAATCGCCGGTGGGCAACGCCGGGCGCGATCGTGGATGGACAGCTCGTCACAACCGATCTCCACAAGCTCAACATGGGCCTCGAGGAGTTCGTCGAGCACTCGTACTACGATCAGTGGACCGGCGACGGCCAGCAGCAGCATTTCGCCACGGACTCCGTCGGCAATCCGTTGTCGCCACATCATCCGTGGAACAAGATCACCAAGCCGAAGCCGGGAGCGCAGAGCTGGAAGGAGAAGTACACCTGGGACACCGCGCCACGATGGGATCGACTGGCCATGGAGGGCGGCTGCTACGCGCGGATGTGGAACACGGCGGTGGCGCAGAAGCTTCCCGACAATCCTTTCATCGAGGCCACTGGTCACTCGCTCAAGATTCGCCTGCCGCGCGGCAAGCTGCCCGAAACGGAGATCGAGTGGCACGTGCCTCAGGTGTGGAACGCCTTCGAGCGCAACCGGTCGCGCGCGTACTGCGTGGGGTACACCGCCATGATCGCGATGAACAACTGGATGGCCGCGATGGAGCGCCTGAAGGATGGTGATACCAAGACCGCCACGAAGTTCGAGATGCCGAAGCGCGGTGAGCAGATGGGTGTCGGCTTCTGGGGTGCCGGCCGGGGCTATCTCACCCATCATCTCGTGCTCGACCGTGGCGCCGTCGCGAACTATCAGATCGTCACGCCCTCCACCTGGAATGCCTCGCCGACGGACAAGTGGGGACAGCCGGGTCCGTACGAGGAGGCCGTCATGAATACACCACTGCTCGAGGAGTCGACCGACCCGGAGAAGTTCCGGGGGGTGGACATCCTGCGCGCGATCCGCAGCTTCGACCCGTGCATGCCGTGCACGACGCACATCCAGTCGGAGGCGGGGATGATCACGCGCGAGGTGAACACGTGCGCCTGCGGGCTCGACGATTGATGTGTCATGCTGCAGGACGACATCCACACTCAGTTCGCTCGCGCGGGATGGCATGCGCACGGTGATCGGGGGCGTGGGCTACCGCAATCTGCGCGATCACTCGCTCGGCATCGTGATGAGCGACGAGCTCGAGCCGCTCGCGCGACCGCCGGAGCTGCTCGTGGAAGACCTGTGCTACGGGCCGGTCGCGGTAGCGCAATGGTTCCTGGACGAGGCGCGTGAAGCGCCGATCACGCGCGCCGTGTTCATCACGGCCATCGGACGTGAAGATGGCCGCCCGCCCGGAACGATCAGCGTCTATCGGTGGGATCACAGTCTGCCGGGCGCCGACGAGATCCAGCGCTGCATCGTCGACGCCGTCACCGGCGTCATTCTCCTGGACAACACTCTGACCGTATGCCAATGGATGGGCGCGTTGCCGCAGGAGACGATCGTGATCGAGGTCGAGCCGCTCGAGCACGCATTCGGCGATGAGATGAGTCCCGCCGTCGTGGAGGCGCACGCAGAGGTGCGGCGGCTAGCGCTCCACTACGCGACTGACCAAGCGGCCGGACAGAGCCTGGTTGAATGCGCGTTCGGCGGCGGATGGGCGCCAGTGGCGGCGCAACAGGTCGGCACATGACGGCGGAGAGCACTCCGGTCGAGCCGACCGCCGAGGCGGCCGACGTGTTGGCGGAGGCGGAGCAGCTCATCGCGGCGCTGACCGCGCACCCGGATCCGGCCGTCGGCGCGGCGACGTCAACCCTGCTGCATCACATCGACACCGTGCATCGCAGCGCCCTCGCGCACCTCATGGGGGCCATCCAGTCGATGGCCGGCGATGCGTTCGTCAATCGGCTCACCGGCGACCCAGCCATTCGGCTGCTCCTGATGTCGTACGACCTCCTCGCGGTGGACCGCCGCACCCTCGCCGAAGAGGCGATCGATGCGGTACGCGGCCACCTGCACGCGCACGGCGTCGACGTCGAGCTGGTGGAGGTGCTGGGCGGCGTGATCTCGGTGCGGATTCACGGCGTGGCACGCGACGATCCCTCCTACGCTGGCGTGGTTCGTGACATCGAGGAAGCGCTCCGCGCCGGGCTGCTTGGCTTCCAGGAGCTGGAGATTCACGATGGGAAAGGCGCGCGCCCCGCCCCCGCGGATTCGAGCTTTCTCCCCGCCGCGTCGCTTCAGCGCGCCTTTCGTCCGGTCTACCGCGACGCCGGCCGCGCCGACGACTTCGCACCCGGCACGATGCGTGGCGTCACCATCGACGGCGTCGGAGTGCTGCTCGTGCGCGTCGACGACGAGTTCTTCGCCGTGCGGAACGCCTGCGGCGAGAGTCCGCTGCCCCTCGACTACAGCACGCTGGACGGGACGGTGCTGCGGTGCAGCTGGCACGGCTGCTGTTACGACGTGCGCACCGGGCATCGACTCGATCGCCCCGACGCCGCGCGTGAGGAGTTGCTCAACGTGCTCCCCGTGCGAGTGAGCGACGGCATGGTGCAGGTCGTGGTCGGGACCACGCGAGCCGCAACGTCGGGCGCGCAGCCATGACCCCCACTCGCACGCTCATCGCCGGATTCGGCAACGTCCTCCGAGGGGATGACGGATTCGGCGTGGCCGTGCTGCGCCGGCTTGGCGAGCGAGGGGTCGCATCCGAGCACGTCGAGCTACTCGACGTCGGCACCGGAGGGATCCGACTCGCACAGGAGCTGATCACGCCCTACGACCGCCTCATCATCATCGACGCGACCACCCGCGGCGGTGCACCGGGCACGGTCTACAGTCTCATCGTCGACGAGGTAGTGGCCACGCGCGAGATCGACATGCATACGACCGTGCCGTCGCGCGCGCTCGAGGTGGCGAAGGCGTTCGGGCCGCTGCCGGCGGAGATCTACCTCATCGGCTGCGAGCCGGGATCGGTCGACGAGCTGACGACCGATCTCAGCCCGGTGGTGGCCGCCGCCGTGGACGAGGCCGTGCGGCGTGTCGAGGAGTTGGTGCGGCCAGATGCGGGTCCCGCCGCCAACGACATCGCGCGAGAGGACGAACTACTCGAGTTGCTCTACTGGTTCGAGGGCGAGGGCTTTGGCGGTGTGGCCTCGATGGAAGGCATCACGCGCTTCACGGGCATGGCGGAGCCACTGGCCCGCCGAACGCTCGATCGCCTGGTGGCGCGCGGCGATGTGTTGCTGGACGCAGACCGAGGCGCGGAGTATCGTCTCACGGAGACCGGACGTCGCGAGGCAGCCCGGCGTTTCGCGGCGGAGTTCGCGCCGCTGCTCAGCCAGGGCCATGGCGAATGCAGTGATCCCGACTGCGACTGCCATACCAGTGAAGGCGGCGCCGCGGAGTGCCATGCGCGCACGCACAATCACTCGCACTGATCCTCGTTTCTCACGCACCAGGGCCGCGGATGCGCATCGCCATTGCCGGAAAGGGCGGAACCGGAAAGACCACGATCGCCGGCACGGTGGCGCGCGCACTCGCTCGCACGGGACGTGAGGTGCTCGCCATCGACGCCGACACCAATCCCAATCTCGCGAGCGTCCTCGGTATCCCGCGCGCCAGCGCCGAGGCCATCGTCAGCCTGCCGCGCAACCTGATGCAGCGGCAGACCAACGCGGATGGCACCACGACGACGGTGTTCACCGCCGATCCGGAAGCACTGATCAGCGAGTTCGCCGTCCGCGGTCCGGACAAGGTGCAGCTCATGGTGATGGGCCGCGTGGGGCACGGCGGCGCTGGTTGACTCTGCAGCGCCCACGCCACGGTCCGTGGCTTTCTCGGTGAAGTCGTCGCGCGCGCGGAGAGCGATCGCCATGTCGTCGTGGACATGGAGGCGGGGCTCGAGCATCTGAGCCGCGGGACAGGGAAGCACGTCTCCCGCCTCGTGGCCGTGCTCGAGCCATACTACCGTTCGATGGAGACGGCGCGGAACGTCGTCGCGCTCGGCACCGAGCTTGGCATCCCCGACGTCGTCGTCGTCGCGAACAAGGTGCGCGACAGTGCCGACCGTTCGGCGATCGCGGAGTTCTGCCGGGCGCACGAGATGCGGCTCATCGGGGAAGTCCCGTATGACGGCCGCCTCGCCGAGGTCGAGCGGGGCGGGGGCGCGCCGATCGACGCGGCGGCTGGCTCACCATCGGTCGTCGCGATCGAGGCGCTGGCGGTCAGACTGGGAAGCGACGCGCCAATTCGGTGAGGCCTCCCCTCACTGCCCCTTCACTACCCAATCGGTGGAAAGCTGATCAGTCCCCCACGCGAAACGCAGCTCCCCATGTGCCGCGCCGGGCTCCAGTGATGGAATGAGCCACATCGTGAAGCTCTCCACCGGTGCGGCCAGCGTCGTGTGACGCAAGTCGATCCGTACGACGTCGTTGCTGTCGGCATACTGCATCGCCGACTGCCCGACGCTGCGCTGGAGGATGAGCTTCCAGCCGGTCCGCGCCGGCAGAGAATAAATCACGTACGTGCCCTTGACGACGGATGCGCCGCCGAGGGTGAGGTCGACCTCTGTCGTGAGCGTCGTCGAAGCGCTCGCGCCCGTGCGCCACGCCCTGTCGTAGGGCACCAGGCTGTCGACGTGCAGCGTGCGGCCACGCAGATGCGGCTGACCGTAGTCGAGGCGGATGACGAGTGGCTTCGGCGCCGGCGTTGCGGCGGCGGGTGCTCCGGCGGCGGGGGCCCCGGCTGCGGGAGTCGCGGGCGCCATGCCCGCCATTCCCGCCATACCGGTCATCACTGTGGTGGCTGCCGGCCGCGGATACGACAGACTCACCTCGGTGGTCGCACGTCCACTCGGCGCGGGACGCAGCACCGCCTGCGCGCGCAGTGATCCACCGGCGACGATCGTCAGGACGACACTCGGCACAACACGGCGTATGCTCATCGTCGGACCATGAGAGGGGGAACAAAGGTAATCGTCACGAAAGTACGGCGGCCTTCAATCGCTCGCCAGCGCGAGCGCTCTCGTCACCACTCGACGCGCGTCGCCGAGATGGCGTCCGCAAGCAGGTTCACTCCGAGGACGGTGACCGTGATGGCCAGCCCGGGGAACAGAGCGAGCCACCACGCCACCCGCAGAAAGCCCTGCGATTGCGCTGCCAGCATCCCCCAGCTGATTCTGCCCGGATCACCGAGACCGAGAAAGCCGAGCGTCGCCTCGAGTAGCAGCACCTGGCCGAACAACAGTCCCAGCGCCACCATCACGTTGGGCATCACGTTGGGCAGCAGCTGGCGTCGCACGATGCGGCTGGCGGGCGCCCCGAGTGCCTCAGCCGCGCGGACGAAGTCGAGATCCCGCATCGCCATGACCTCGCCGCGGGCCACCCGCGCGAGTGTCGGCCACGACGTGAGGCCGAGGGCGAGCACGATGCGGTCGAGGCCCGGTCCCAGCAGAGCGATGGCGATGACGGCGAGGAAGAAGCGCGGGACCACTTGGAAGAATTCCGTCGTCCGCATGAGTGCGTCGTCGATCCAGCCACCACGGTAGCCGGCGGTCATGCCAACCGCGGTGCCAAGGACCAACGCGATGAGGCTCACGGCGCCCCCAACGAGTAGCGACGTGCGGGCCCCATAGAGAATCGCACTGAAGACATCGCGCCCGAGTGCGTCGGTGCCCATGAGATGACCGGGCGACGGTCGCACGAGCGAGCCGCCGGTGATCGCGAAGGGATCGTGTGGCGCGACGAGAGGTCCGACCAGCGCCGTGAGGAGGACGACGCCAACGCTGGCGACCCCAACACGTCCTGACAGTCGACGCAGGAGATCTCCGCGCTGCGGCCGCCGCCAACGGCTCGGCAGCGACGACTCGACGGATGGAGCCAGCTCAGCGAAGACGGATGCGCGGGTCGATGGCTGCATACACGAGGTCCGAGAGCAGATTTGCCAAAACGACCGTCAGCGACACGATGAGGAAGATGCCGAGCAGGATCGGCGCATCGCGCGACTGGAGCGAGGCCAGGAGCAACCGGCCCATGCCCGGCCACCCGAAGATGATCTCGACGATCGCGGCGCCGGCAATCAGATGCCCGACTCGCGCACCCACGATCGTGACCACGGGAAGCAGCGCACGTGGAAGGGCGTGCCGAACCAGCGCCTGGATATCGCTCAGTCCCTTCGCGCGCGCCGTTCGGATGTGATCGCGCGGCAGCTCGTCCAGCAAAGCGCCTCGCGTGATCCGCACGAGCGCGGCGATCTCCTGCGACGCGAGCACCAGCGCGGGCAGCACGAGGTGGCGGCCGACATCCCAGACTCGCGCCCACCCCGTCGCGGTCTCCCCGGCCGACGTCATCCCCTGCACGGGGAACAGGCCAAGTCCGAGTGACAACCCGAGGATCGCCAGCTGCCCGATCCAGAACGCTGGCGTCGAATAGAGCGCGAGAGCCAGCGCGCTGATGCCCACATCCCGCGCTCCGTGTGCCCTGAACGCCGCGACCGCGCCGGCCGGTATCGACACGATCAGGGCGATCGCCAGCGCGGTGCCGGTCAGCAGCAATGTCGCCGGCACCCGCTCCATGATCACGGCGATCGTGCTGCGTCCATACACGTACGAGGAGCCGAGGTCGCCGGTCAGCACTCGGCCCAGGTAGGTCACCAGCTGTCGTGGCAGCGGTTGATCCAGGCCGAATCGCTGGCGCATGAACGCATAGTACGCCGCATCGCCGTGCTCACCGGCCAGAACGAGCACCGGATCGCCCGGGGCAACATGGATGAGGACGAAGCTGATAATCAGGATCACGGCCATCGTTGGAACGACCTGGAACAGCCGTGCGATCAGTAACCGTGCGTTCACTTCGTGCACTCCGCCGTCTCGGCGAAGTGGGAGACGCCGCTGAACCCGTGACAGCGTGTCGAGTAGGCCTGGGTGTTCGACGTCTCGACGAGCCAGACGTACGGCTGATCGCGCACGGCAAGCTCCTGGATCCGATGATAGAGCCGGCGGCGTTCATTCACGTCGATGGCGGATCCGGCGCTGTCGAACAGGGCGTCCATCGCGGGGTTGCGGTAGCCCGCCATGTTCGAGAACGGCACCGGCGCGACGCTCGACGACACGTACATCCGGCGCACGCCGATCTCGGGATCGGGCCCGTTGCAGTACGAGCCAATGGCCGTGTCGAAGTCGCGAGCGGTGAAGACCGAGGTGGCGAACACAGCCTGCTCCAATGGCTCGAGCCGGAGGTCGATGCCGATCGCGCGCAGCTGTGCGCGAAGCAGGTCACCGTACACCATCTGACCCGGCATCCCCTTGAATCCGATCGAGAAGCTGGTGCCGTTCGCGATACCACTGACTCCGTGCGCGGCGCGCACGCCGTTGCCTTGCCGCCGCCATCCAGCGTGGTCGAGCAGGCGCACCGCCTCGGAGGTATCGAATGCCGGAACGGGAATGTCGCTCGCATGTGCGAAGGCGATGCCTGACGAGATCGGCGCGTCCGCGGCGCGTCCGTCGCCGAACAGCACACGCTCGACGAATTGCGACCGATTCACCGCGTGCGCGATCCCCTTGCGCACCCGCAGATCCCGGAACCACGGCCGGTCGAGATTGAAGCCGAGTGTGATGATGCAATTGCTTCCACCCAGGCTCATCGACGAATGCGTGACGCGAATACGGGGATCGGCGCCGAGTCGTTTTCGCGCCGGGCCCGGCACGGAATACAGCCAGTCGACCTCACCCGCCTCGAGAGCTGCGACTTGTGTATCGTTGTTGGGAATGATGCGCAGGACGACGGATCCGAGCCGCGGGGCATTGCCGAAATAATCCCTGTTCGCCGTATATCGGATCTCGCCGTGTGGCGTGTACGACGCGAACCGATAGGGACCGGTGCCGACCGGTGCGACGTTCACCGGATTGCGCAGCGGATCGCCGGTGGCGTACAGGTGTCGAGGCAGTATTGGCGCTTCACTCACGTCGAGCTGCTGGAGAAGCGGCGCGTACGGATGCCGGAAGGTGAAGACCACGGTGGAGTCGTCTGGCGCGTCCACGCTCGCGAGCGCGGGTGACATCGACGCACGCGTCCGCGCATGGTACCGCAGGAGTAGCTGCTCGAAGGTGAACTTCACATCCGACGCCGTGAACGGCGCTCCGTCATGCCAGCGGACGCCGCGCCGCAGGTGGAAGCGGTAGCGCGCGCCGCCATTCTCGACGTCCCACCGCACAGCTAGCGCGGGCACCGGCCGCATCGAGTCGTCCAGCGCGACGAGACCGTCGTAGAGAAGCGCCGCGGCTGCGTGGACGCTGCCGTTCGTCGTGATCGCCGGATTGAGCTGCCCGGGATCGCTGCCGATCGCGGCGACGAGAGTCGTGGCGTCGCGGCCGGAGCGCTCGTTGGCGCAGCTTGTTCCAGTGACCGTCGGGAACAGGAGGCCCAGCGCGCTCACAGCGAGCCGCAGGCCATCGAGGCGGTACATGGTACGCGGTGTAGGTGGGCGGACGCTTACTCGGCGGCCGCGTTGATGTCGGGATTCTCCAGCACCTGCTTTGGGAATCCTCTCCTGGCAATGTTCAGCATGGCTTTCCCGACGCGCTCCGTGTCCGTAATGTGGCGCGGAGCCACCAGCCTGGCCACGAGCATCAGCGGATAAATTATCGGATAGAGCACGTTGTACAGACGCGTGCGCGACCTGATGCCGTGCAGCGGTTGAATCAGTCCCGGGCGGAACACGTACACCCTCTTGAACGGCATCGCGAGCAGCGCGACTTCCGTCTTGCGCTTCACCCGCGCCCACATGGCGCTGCCGTCCGCGCCCGTCCCCGACACGAAGATGAACGTCATCGTGGGGCGGGCGAGCACCTTCGCCGCGGCGATCGTGAAGTCGTACGTGATGCGCGTGTAGTCGGCTTCCTTCATCCCGGCCGAGCTGACGCCGAGGCACCAGAAGCAGGCGTCGCCGTCGAGCTGGAGCGTCGAGAAGTCGGTGAAGTTCTTGTGAATGATCTCGCGTAGCTTGCGGTGCTGCTGCCTGGTGGCCGAGCGCACGATCGCGAGCACCTCGGTGACGTCCGGGTCGCGCAGGCACTCGCGCAGCACGCCTTGCCCCACCATGCCGGTGCTGCCGAACAGAATGACTTTCATGCGAGAATCTTGGCGTGTCACTCTGGCAACCGCCAGCGCTGCGCCTGCGGCCATGAGCCAGGCTTCACCAGTTTTCCGCCTCCACCATAGTTGGCTGCCACGGACGCGAGCCGTACATTCGACGTCCCCCCGCCTCGATCACGTGACCGGCACTCGACCCGCTCCGCCCATCGCGCCCCCGGCGCTCCTCGCCCCACCACCCGTCGCCGACCTCGACTGGTCGCCCGATCGCGCCGAGTCACTCGGGCACGACGCCGTCGAGCTCTGGCGCGAGCTGCTCGAGCGGTTGCGCGACCTCCCGATCGGCACGGCTCGTGGCGTGGAGGAAGTGCGCGCGGCCGTGGCGCACGAGGTTCCGAGCGAGCCGTTGGCGCACGACGCGCTGCTCGCGTATCTGCGCACGCTCGTGCTCGAGAATGCGACCTATACCGGACATCCGGGGTTCGTCGCCTTCATCTCCGGCGCCGGCACCATCCCCGGCGCGGCCGCCGATCTGCTCGCGGCGGCGATCAACCAGAACGTGGGCGGGTGGCGATTGGCTCCCGGCGCCACGGAAATCGAGCTGCAGCTCGTCCGTTGGTTCGCGGGACGACTGGGACTCCCGGCCACCGCCGGCGGGTTCGTCACCAGCGGCGGTGCGATGTCGGCGTTCGCCGGCCTCAAGATGGCACGCGACGCGATGGCGGGATGGAGTGTGCGGCAGGCCGGGCTGCGCGGCCAGCCGCCACTCACGATGTACGCCTCCGCGGAGTCGCACGTCGTCAACACGCGTGCGGCCGACATGCTCGGACTCGGCAGCGACGCCATGCGGTCGATCCACGTCGACGCCGAGCTGCGCATGCGCGTCGATCGGCTCCGCGAGGCGATCGTGCGCGACCTGCGTGCCGGCTGCCGGCCGGTGGCGGTGGTCGCCAGCGCCGGCACCGTGGGAACTGGTGCCATCGATCCGCTCGGCGAGATCGCCGACGTCTGCGTCGAGCTCGGCGTGTGGCTTCACGTCGACGGCGCGTATGGCGGCGTCGCAGCCCTCACCGACGAGCTCGCACGGCGGTTCACCGGCATCGACCGCGCCGACTCCGTCGCGCTGGATCCCCACAAGTGGCTGTACACGCCGCATTCGGGGGGCGTGGTGCTCGTGCGCGACGAGCGCCGCCTACACGAATCGTTCGGCGTGCACGCGAGCTACGTCGCCGAGGACAAGGCGCTCACTCATCGCGGCGTCGACTTCTATGAGCTGACACCGAATTTCTCGCGCGGATTCCATGCGCTCAAGATCTGGATCTCGCTGCTCGCGCACGGCTGGAGCGCGTACAGCCGCCGCATCGCGCACGACGTGGCGCTCGCGCGCTGGCTGTACGAGCGCGTGCTCGCCGAAGACACGTTGGAGCCCGTGGGGCCGCCGCCCGCGCTCTCCATCGCCTGCTTCCGGTACGTCCCGCCCGCGCTGCGCGGCCGCACCGACGCCGAGGAGTACCTGAACACCCTCAACGAGCGGATCGTCAACGCGCTCCAGATGGGCGGGCGGGTCTTCCCGTCGAACGTCGTGCTGGATGGCCGCTACGGCATTCGCGCCTGCATCGTGAACTTCCGCACCGAGGCCGCCGACATGGAGGCGCTGGTGCAGGAGACGGTCAGGGAGGGGAAGCGGTTGGACGCCGAGCTGCGCACGGCCGGGCTGTCGTCCTGAGCGCACCGCCTGCGGAGGTTCATGAGCAATGCAGTCACG
>JALYXJ010000176.1 GCA_030947165.1 Gemmatimonadota bacterium | reverse complement strand
TTGTCGAGACCGTATGCGAGTGCGGCTGCTGTGGGCTCGTTGATGATACGCAACACGTCGAGGCCCGCGATCTTGCCGGCATCCTTCGTCGCCTGCCGCTGCGAGTCGTTGAAGTAGGCGGGCACGGTGACGACCGCCTTGGTGACCGTCTGACCGAGGTAGTCCTCGGCCGTCTGCTTCATCTTCTGTAGGATCATCGCCGAAATCTCGGGCGGCGAGTACCGCTTGCCCTGGACCTCGACCATCACCGTGTCGTTCGGGCCGGAGACGACCTTGTATGGGACGCGTTTGATCTCGTCCTGGACCTCGCTGATCTTGCGGCCCATGAACCGCTTGATCGAGAACACGGTGTTCTGGGGATTGGTGACCGCCTGCCGCTTGGCGACGGTGCCGACGAGCCGCTCGCCGTCCTTGGTGAACCCGACGACCGATGGGGTGGTGCGCCCTCCCTCGGCGTTCGGAATGACGACGGGGTCGCCTCCTTCCATGACGGAGACGACCGAGTTCGTCGTCCCGAGGTCGATGCCGATGACTTTATCCGCCATTTGCTTCCTCGTTGAATGGTGACCACGCGGCAGTCGTGCTGCCACGGATGCGACGGTTCGGCGCAAGTCCGGGACCGGGAGGGCACCGCCACATTGACAGCGTTGACGGGCTCGTCACCAGCGTGCGCGTGACAAGCTGACGGGACCCACCTCGTCAATGCCCTTCCGGCAGCACCAAGTGACTTTGGTCGCCAGCACACCAGCCCCCCATCCGTTAGGCGTCGGGTTTGCTCCACCTCACACGTCCGGGTAACTTCGTGGCGGCCGCCCCAATCCCTCCGATCCCGTTGATGTCATGCTGAGTCGCCTCATCCCGCGCGACGAGCAGTTCTTCGACCTGTTCAACCAGCTCGCTGGCCATCTCAAGACCTCGGCCCAGCTCCTCGACCAGCTCTTCGCCGATCCGACTCGCACCACCGAGCTGGTCGCAAAGATCAAGGACGTGGAGCATCAGGCGGACCAGCTCACGCTCTCGATCAGCACGCGCATCGACCGGAGCTTCATCACCCCGATCGATCGCGAGGACATCCATCTGCTCGGCTCGCGCCTCGACGACGTGATCGACCGGCTCGACGGCACGGCGCGCCGCGTCGTGATGCTGCACATCAACGAGGTGCGGGCGCCGGCGAAGCAGATGGCCGGCGTGCTGGTGCGGGCCGCCGATCACATCGCGCAGTCGGTGGCCTCCATCAAGCGGCCGAGCGAGGTCGCCACACAGACCGCGAAGATCAAGATGCTGGAGGAAGAGGGCGACGCCCTCTACCACGAGGCGGTCGGCGCGTTGTTCTCCGGCAAGCCCGACCCGATCGAGGTGATTCGCTGGAAGGAGATCTACGAATCGCTCGAGCAGGGGATCGACCAGTGCATGGGCGTCGCACTCGCGGTGCAGAGCATCTCCCTCAAGAACGCCTGAGCCGTGGTCTGGTACGTCATCGCGATCATCGGCATCGCTTTCATCTTCGATTTCAGCAATGGCTTCCACGATTCGGCGAACTCCATCGCCACCATCGTGGGGACCCGGGTGCTCAGCCCGCTCGCAGCGGTGATCTGGGCGGCGTTCTTCAACTTCGCCGCGCTGTTCACCGGCGGCGTGGCGGTGGCGAAGGCGGTCGGCGGCGGGATGATCGAGCAGAGCATCGTGGATCCGAATGTCATTCTCGGGGCGTTGCTCGGGGCGATTTGCTGGAACATCATCACCTGGTACTACGGGATTCCGTCCAGCTCATCGCACGCTCTCATCGGCGGCTACGCGGGCGCCGCGATGGCGAAGGCGGGGTTGAGCGCGATCACCTGGGGGACCAAGTGGATCCAGACGCTCTCCTTCATCGTGGTCTCGCCGCTCGTCGGCTTTCTCGCCGGCTTCACGCTGATGATCATCTGCTACTGGACGTTCAAGCGGATGAGCGCCGGCCGGGCGGACCGGGTTTTCCGTCCGGCACAGCTATTCAGCTCCGCGCTGCTGTCGTACTCGCACGGCGGCAACGACGCACAGAAGACGATGGGCATCATTCTCGGCCTGCTGGTGGCGAGCAAGGGATACTTCGCCGGCCAGACGGGCTGGCTGCACCGACTCTACGTGCCGGACTTCACCACGATTCCGCGCTGGGTCGAGGTGGGCGCGTATTCGGCGATCTCGCTCGGCACGTTGTTCGGGGGCTGGCGGATCGTGCACACGATGGGCTCCCGCATCACCAAGCTGCGGCCGATCAGCGGCTTTGCCGCCGAGACTGGGGGAGCCATCGCCATCCAGCTCGCGACGCACTGGGGGATTCCGGTGAGCACCACGCACACGATCACGGGCTCGATCGTTGGTGTGGGGGCGACGAACCGGCTGTCGGCGGTGCGGTGGGGGCTCGCCGGCCGGATCGTCTGGGCCTGGGTGTTGACCATCCCGGCGGCGGCGCTGATGGCCGCGATCGCGTACTGGATCCTGGCCAGCGCGGTGAAGTTGTAACTGCCCCGGCCGGCGGGTCAGCTACGCCGCCGCGATGATTCCTGCAGCCGTACCCGCGGTACCCAGTACCATCTACGAGGTACTCTGTACGGCCGATTCGGCGGGCACCACGAGCACGATGCTGCACCGAATAGCGCGTAGATGGTACGGGGGTATCCGGTACCGAGTAGCGCGTACGGCTGGAAATCCGCCAGTATTGCATTCGGGCAGTGGTGCACCGGGCATCATGGTGAAATTTCGTGAGGCCGTGCCCTCGTCCGTTTGTCGCGATTGCGTCACGGTTGCGCGGGCGGGCTGAAACGCCGTTCCGGGGGAGTGATCTTTCACCGATCACTCTCACCCCTCGGAGCCTCATGTCTCGAACTCTCGTTGCCGTCGCCGCGCTGGCGTTCGCCGTCGCATGCGGCGACGCCTCGAAGAACGCCGCCGACTCCGCCGGAGCGAACCGCGCGTCGTCGACCACGTCCGGCGCGGACCTCACGGGCGCCGGCGCCACGTTCCCCAATCCGATCTACAGCAAGTGGTTCTCCGACTACGCGGCGAAGACGGGGGTGAGGATCAACTACCAGTCGATCGGCTCCGGCGGTGGCATCCGTCAGCTCTCGGAGCAGACGGTGGACTTCGGTGCCACGGACGCGCCGATGAGCGACGCCGAGCTGGCCAAGGCGAAGGGCGGGCCAATCGTTCACATTCCGACGGTCCTCGGCGCGGTCGCCGTGACGTACAACCTCCCGCAGGCCACCAAGCCGCTCAAGCTCACCGGTGACGTCCTGGCGTCGATCTTCCAGGGCCAGCTCACGAAATGGAACGACGCGCGGATCGCGGCAGTCAACCCGGGCGTGGCGTTGCCGGCCGCGGATATCCTGGTGGTGCACCGCTCGGACGGGAGCGGCACGAGCTACGTGTTCACTGACTACCTCTCAGCCGTCAGTCCGGCGTGGGCGACCAAGCCGGGGAAGGGCAAGGAGGTGCAGTGGCCGGCCGGTCTGGGGGCGAAGGGGAATGAAGGGGTGGCCGGACAGGTGAAGCAGACCCCTGGGGCGATCGGCTACGTGGAGCTCGCCTACGCCACCCAGAACAAGTTGGCCACAGCCGAGCTCAGGAATGCCGCCGGCGAGTTCGTCGCCCCCTCGGTCAACTCGGCGACCGCGGCGGCCGCCGGCGCGGCCGGAAAGCTGCCGCCCACCACGGATTACCGCGTGTCCGTCGTGAACGCGACCGGCAAGGGCGCGTATCCGATCTCCTCCTTCACCTGGATCATCGCGTACCAGAAGCAGGGCGACGCGGCCAAGGGCAAGAAGCTGGTCGACTTTCTGCGGTGGGCGCTCACCGATGGTCAGGCGTCCGCGGGGGCACTCGATTACGCGCCGCTGCCCGAGAGCATGCGGACGGCGCTCGTGACGAGGCTGGACACGATCAAGTAGAAGCTGTCTACTAGTCTCCTGGCCTTCTCGCCATCAGAACACCGGGAGACCGGTTGGCATCGAGGAGCAATGTCCGAATCTGCCCTGCCGTCCCCACCACTCTACCTGAATCGTGAGCTGAGCTGGCTCGCCTTCAACGCGCGCGTGCTGCACGAGGCGGCAGACCCGCGCGTGCCGCTGCTGGAGCGGCTCAAGTTCCTCGCGATCTTCGGCAGCAATCTCGACGAGTTCTTCATGGTGCGCGTGGCCGGGCTGCGGCGACAGGTGGCGTCCGGCACCCTTCACCACACGCCCGACGGTCTCACCCCCGCCGAGCAGCTGGCCGCGATTCGCGAGCGGGTTGCGCTCCTGCTCGACGACGAGCGGCGCATTCTGGGCGAGCTGTTCCACGAGCTCGCGCCTCGCGGCGTGCGCCTGGTGGGGATGGGCGAGCTCACGGCGGGCGAGCGCCGTGCCATCGACGAGCAGTTCGAGTCGCAGATCTTTCCCGTACTCACGCCGCTGGCCGTCGACCCGGGCCACCCGTTTCCGTACGTCTCGAACCTCTCGCTCTCATTGGCGGTCGAGGTGCGCGATCCGGCCCATGGCACCGTGCACTTTGCGCGGGTGAAGGTCCCCGAGCGCCTCTCGCGCTGGGTGCCGGTGCCCGGGCGTGCGCACCAGTACGTGCCGCTCGAGCAGGTGATTGGCGAGAATCTCGAGGCGCTCTTCTCGGGAATGGACGTCGTGGGCTGGTACGCCTTCCGCGTCACGCGCTACTCGGATCTCGAGTTCACCAATCTGGATGATCCGGACGACTTGCTCGCGTCGATCGAGGAGCGGGTGTTCGAACGCCGCTTCGGTGAGGTGATCCGGCTCGAGATCCAGGACGACATGCCTGGTCATCTGCGCGCGCTGCTGCTCGAGGAGCTGCGCGATGCGGATTTCCCCGCGAAGACGACACTCAGCGAGGCGGACATCGAGGAAGTCGGGCATCTGCTGGACGTATCGGATCTCCTCGAGCTGTCGTCGCTCGACATCGCCGACCTGCGCGATCCGCCGTTCACGCCGAGCGTGCCGCCGGAGCTGCGCGATCCCGATCGCTCGATCTTCGACGTGATCCGCGAGCGGGATCTGCTCGTCCATCACCCGTTCGACTCCTTCCCGGCCACGGTGGAGCGCTTCCTTCAGAGCGCGGCGATCGACGACAACGTGCTGGCGATCAAGCTCACCCTCTATCGCACCTCCGGCGATACGGCGATCGTGAACGCTCTCACCGAAGCCGCGCAGCGGGGCAAGCAGGTCGCCGTGCTCGTGGAGCTGCGCGCGCGGTTCGACGAAGCGAACAACATCACCTGGGCGCGCACGCTCGAGGATTACGGCGTGCACGTGGGCTACGGCTCGGCGCTGCTCAAGACCCACACCAAAACGGCAATGGTCGTGCGGCGCGAGCCCGACGGCATTCGCCGCTACGTGCACGTCGGCAGCGGCAACTACAACTCGCGCACGGCGCGTCTCTACACGGACGTCGGCCTCTTCACGTGCAGCCCGTCGATCGGCGCCGATGTCAGTGACCTGTTCAACTCGCTCACCGGAATCTCACGCCAGCGCCTTTACCGCAAGCTGCTGGTGGCGCCGGCGAACATGCGCGATCGGTTCCTCGAGCTCATCTCTCGCGAAACGATTCACGCGCGCGAGGGCCGCGGCGGCCGCATCGTGGCCAAGATGAACGCGCTCGTCGACGCGGGGACGATCGACGCGCTGTACGCCGCCTCGGAGGCCGGCGTCGAGATCGATCTGATCGTGCGCGGCATCTGCTGCCTGCGGCCGGGCCTTCCCGGCGTGAGCTCGCGCATCCGCGTTCGCAGCATCGTCGGCCGCTTCCTCGAGCACTCGCGGGTCTGGCGGTTCGGCAACGGGGGCGACGACGAGTACTACATCGGCTCGGCCGACTGGATGCCGCGCAACTTCCTGCGCCGGGTGGAGGCGGTGGCGCCGGTCGAAGCGCCTCGGCTGCGCGATCGCCTGCGCAGCCTCCTGCAGACCTGCCTCGAGGACAACCGCCAGGCGTGGGTCCTCGACGCCGACGGTCGCTACAGCCAGCTCGTGCCGGATGGCGAGCCGCAGTCGGTGCACGCGCGGCTCATCACCGATTCGTGGGGAGAGGAACGGCGGTCGGACGGCCTGACGGTCTGACCGGTCTCACGGACCCACTCTGGGATCTGTGAACCGACACGATTTGATTCCACCCGGCCGTACACGATACTCGGTACGAGATACGAAGTACTATCTACGCTGTTCGGCGGCCAGCGGCCCACGGGTCAGCGCCAGACGGGCCGTACGAAGTACCTCGTAGATGGTATCAGGTACCGAGTACGGCCGGGAATCTCCGGGTACGACGTGTACAGCGATGGCCCGCTGGTCGTCACTCTCCGTCCCCGGTCACCTCGGTCGACGACAACACTGCGCCGTCGGCGGCGACGATCTCTACCGGGACGCCGGCCAGGTCGGCGAGCAGCTGCGACTTCCGGTGGGCGCCCCACAGCTCGAGTCGCAGTGGGTTCGCACCCTGTGCCGGCTTGGGTGTAATGCGAATGGCCCGCTGCACCCATCGCACGCCCAGCTCGCCCACCGCTCCCACATGGCCGCGATCGAAGCCATCGGCGACGCGGAGGATCGCGGCGAGCCGCACGATCTGCTCGCGCAACGCCTTGTCCAGGTTGCCGAAGTTGCGATGCTTCTTCTTCGGCGGTGCGCCGCGGTGATAGCGCGCGACGTTGGCGATCGCCACCTGCTCACTCGGTGCAATGCCGAGCAGCTCGGCATGCAGGATCAGGTGGTACGAGTGCTTGTGGTGGCGATCATAGTTGATGTGGTAGCCCACGTCGTGGAGCAGCGC
>JALYXJ010000123.1 GCA_030947165.1 Gemmatimonadota bacterium | reverse complement strand
TCTTGAGATCGAACATCGTCACGGTCGAATCACCGCCGTTGGTGGTGAAACCGTGATTCGACTTCGGGGCCAGCGCGATGCCGTGCGTGCGCGGCGTGTCCGGAATGTCACCCAGCACCTTGCCCGTCGGCCCGTCGATCACCATGACGTGGGTCCCGCGCGAGACGAAGACGCGGCCGGTGCCGGGTTCGGCGGTCAGATAGTCCGTGCCTCCTTCACCCCCGATGCTGAACCTCTCGACCTTGAACGTTTGCGCTCGGGCGACGTTCTGTCCCGCCAAGGTGACTACGAAGAAGGCAACTGGAATTGTAAACGAGTATCTGTTCATTGGGGCCTCAGGTGGGGACTCATAGGGCTATCCAAATCTGCTGCGACGTCGCAACCAGTCGGTGGCCTAACGAAGGGATAACTTCCGCGAAGGAGTTCGACTTACTTCGCTGTGCGATCAGGAACCTCAGGCGACGGCGTCACTTCACGGAGGTGACGCGCGACGTCTTAACTGGGGGCAAAACGGGATTGGAGACCCGTGCCTCACCGGAGAATACGCGAGGCACTTAGGGACCGTTGAAGTGCACGTGCGCCTTGTGACAAGGCGAGGGCAAAGCGCTCTGGACACGCCGGGTCCGACGGATGTCCACAATCCCACAAGAGGATTGGCGGCATTGAGTCGAGCGTCATCCGATCCTCCTCATCTCATTGGCCGCGGCGAGGATATCGCCCACGAGTTTGGCCACTTCCCCTTTCGCTCGACGTCGCTTGTAATCGCTGGTCTGCCTCGAGTTCGTGTGGCGGAGCGCCGCTTGAACCATTTCCGTTGTCGCCCCTTGATCGTCTGCGATCTGGCTGAATAGGTGACGGAGGTCATGCAGGCGGGGCCCTTCGTAACGGCTGACCTCCCTGAGCTCGTATTTCGGAGATTCCCCCCGCTTGTACCGTCCTGGCTTTGCCTTCTTCACCCGCACGGTGCGGAATTCCCCGGTCCCGGCGAGTCGCGCAGCGCCTGCCGCGATACAAGCCCGCCGCCAGTACAGCCCCATCCACCTCTCGCCCAGCGGTGACGGCACACCCCGCTCGACCCATGGCCAGAGCTTTTCCGAGACGAAGATCAGGCCCTGACCTTCTTCCGTCTTGCTCTCGGCAATCTCGATCGCGCAGATGTCCGGTCGAAGGCTATGTTCGCCGAGCGAGAGATACTCGCCTTCCCTCATGCCACTCGCTGCGAGCGTGACATAACAGGGTCGAGCATGCTCCGGCGCGGCGGCTACGATCTGCCAGAATAGCTCGACGGACATGTCGGGAACGCGCGGCCGTTCCTTCCGAAGCTTGATCTTCTTCATGACCTGCCGCCGGAAGGGATGGTATACGTCGCCCAAGAACGTCGTGAGAAGGGCGCTGAGAGACCGGCGCAGGTGGTTCCAGTCCGCCGCGCTCTTGAACGCGGGATCGGCCCGGAGAGCGCGCCAATTTGTCGTCGCAAGGTGCCCGACCCTTGCCTTGGCGGTCAGCCGCTCACTCCTGCCGATCATGGGAAGCCCGAGCCGTTTCAGCTTGTCGAGCGACGTCGTGTAGCGACGCCGCGTCTCTCCATCGGCCATGCTCGGGAGCATGCGCTGGATCGCTTCCCACAATGGCTCTCGGAGCCGGACCAACGTGAACAGTTCCGAGCCCCTCAGTTTTCCGGCGCGATCTGCATCAATGAGCTGATGACAGGTAATATCGCCGCTCTTCACAGCCTCGAGGACTTCGGTCTGAGCGTCCTCGTCCAGCTTGCGAATGATTGCCTTGACCTTCGTCACCTGCGACTGGCGGTGAAACCCGGTGTGCCGATGGATACGACCTGCCGAATCAGTTCTGATGTCGATCTTGAGCGATCCGCCGCGCTTATCCCGGTACGGCATGTCACACCGCCTCGCGCAGACGTCTCGCGCGGTTCTCTTCCCGCTCGGACTCGATGTGTTCCAGGATCTCGCGCTCGTACCACGCCGAGCGCTGCCCGATCTTGATTCGCTTCGCGCGCGGCAGATGCTCGCGCACCCAACGCACCTTGTTTTTGATGCCAGGCAAACCTTTGTAGAACTCGGCAGGGATCTCGAAGTCGTACCACATCCGGCCGCGATCTGGCGGAAGGGTCACCCGCCCTGCGGCGGGTGTGTCAAATCTGGACGTCGTGGTCATCGTGGTTTTCCTCCCGTCCGCGCGGCGCGGACAGCTTGCCGATGCGGACAACGCGGGATTCCGCACATTGAGTATGCCGAGTTGCGCTGGCCGGTACGTGGTCGATTTGCCTGGTTTCGCATCAAACACCGCCCGACACGCATACAGACTGGCAGACGCGTGACGTCCGATGTGCACGGGTGCGACGTGGCTCTAGAGAGCAGTACTTCGCAAATGCGAATATCGTTCGCGGCGATCACCGAGGTCGGGCGTGCATTGTGGGTTGAGGAGCGGAGATGTCCAGCGCGATTGCTCGATAGGTAGAGGGCCCTGTAGAGGGCCCTCGGGAGGGCCCTCGCCTCTAGCTTGTACGTGCACGAGACACCCCGAACTGGGATGCCTCGCCCCGCATGCACGGCGCTCATAAGAGCCCGGCCTCGGCGAAGCTGACGTAACGGCCTCGGCCGACGATGACGTGGTCGTGCACCGGGATGTCCAGCAGCCGCCCGGCGGCAACCAGTTGATCGGTGACGGCTCGATCGTCTGCGGACGGCGTGGGATCGCCGGACGGGTGGTTGTGTGACAGAATGACAGCCGCCGCTCCTGCGACAATCGCCGCGCAGAACACCTCACGCGGATGCACCAGCGCCGAGTTGAGGATCCCGCGCGTGATGACCGTGGGCCCGGCACCGGCGAGCCGGTGCTGACTGTCGAGCGGGAGAATCCAGAAGGACTCGCCGAGCTCGCGCTCGGCATACGGCGCCATGAAGGCGAACACATCGCGCGGCGACCGGATGGGCAGGTGCTCGTCCGGGTATCCCTCCGGAAGCGAGAACGTCCCTTCGCGGATCAGGCGGAGGGTGGTGAGCCGGGGGCGGCGGCGGCGCCGACCTCCGGATGGGGGATAGATCGCTGGCATGGTCAGATGCCCTCCTGACGGCACGCGGCGATAAACAGGGTGGCGGCGATCGCCGCGATGGCGGCATCGGTGCACGGCACGCCGGCGTCCTGATATTTGGCCCGTACCTCGGCGAGGACGAAATCGGTGAGCTTGAGATAGCACCGGCACAGGCCGGCGCTCGGGCGGTGGTCCCCCGCGCCGTTGCTGTCGGTTCCTTGTTTCGCGTCCTGACCGGTTCCCTTCTCCTGGGGCTGCCGGGGGGCAATGACGGGGACGGCCGCGTTGTGCTGTCCGGGCCAGAGGGCGCCGTCGCACGATCGATTGCGGCACTTGAAGTCCGGCGCTTTGGGATTGCGCTTGGACGCGCGGTTGTCCCACATCCGGCCGCCGCATTTGGGGCAGGCAGGCGCGCCGGTGACGGGCGCCCCGTTGGTCTGCGTGGTGGACGGCATCACGCGGCCCTCCCGGCGATAGTGAGGCCGCGGTGAGTCGAGCGCTTCCGGCGCACCTGCTCCCGTTCGGCCTGACTCACCGTGAGGGGGTCGAAGATCCGCACCGTCTCGCGATAGGGCTCGACGAACTCGGCGCGGAAACGCGCCAGCATCGCTTCCCCGTTGAACTGGCGGCGGAAGTCGGCAGCGGTGACACCGAGCATCGTGCGCACCGTTCGCCCGAAGCTTTGCGGCGACGACGCATCCAGCCGGTGCGCGATGGCGCTGATCGAGAGTCCGGGCGTCTCCCCAAGGCGCGCGGCCCATACGAGGCGTGCATGTCCGATGTAGCGCTTGGGCGACGGGAGACCGGCGCGGTAGAACCGGCTCGTCAGCGTTGAGCAGACGACACCGAGGGACGAGGCCACCTGTTTCGCGCTGGTGACGCGAGGCGAGAACGCGGCGGCGAGGAACCGCACCCATCCGGCGGTGCACGCGACGTCGCCCGTTGTCCCGCTGGCGCTACCGGTAAGCTCCCGGACGGCCCGCTGCATGAACGGGTCGGCGAGTCGCCGGCCGTCGAACGCGCTCCGGAGGGCCGACCATCCAGCCGCGGAACGGGCATCGACGAGAACGGCGACGCCTGCCTGACCGAAGGCAAGCGCCCCGGCAAGCGCCTGGGCTTCCTCGGCCTCGGCCACGAAACCGACGACCGGGTTGCTGGGGAAGTCGCGGACGAGCGCCGAGAGCGTTGGAATGTCGGGGAGCCGGATGAGCGCCGCCGACACGAGCACAGCGCCGATGCGTCCGGCCGCGAGGTCGACGCGGAGCGCGTGCAGCGTTTCGCGGTGGGTGAGGTCTAGCTGTCCACTTGCAGCCGCGTCTACCCGTGCCCGCTCACGGGAAATGAGCCAGGTCCCGACGCGAGCGCGGTCTCCGACGGTTGCGGCTCGGTCGAATGCTTCCCGGCGCTGACTCTCGCGGACCATGCGCTCCCCCGCCCGCCGGCGCTGTCGTTCGACAACGTGCTCGACGGCGAAGTAGGCACCGCCGACGTGGTGGGGGCCTTCCGTCACCAGAATTTGCCGCTCGTAGGCTACGGCCGCGGTGTGGTCCGACTCCATCATACTGCCCTCCCGAGTTGTCCCGGGGGAACGCCCGCCGTATCTTGAGCGGGCACCCCTTTGGGGGTGGGTTCGGGGCGTCCGGTCAACTTTCTAAGGGGAGGCCGGCGCCCTTTTCTGTATCCGTAATGTACGTTGTAGCGTTCTATTTGTCAATAGGGAAAGTACGCAAACACGTAATGACTGATTGGTGTATAGCTATGAGAGTGTTGACAGGTTGTGCGCTAGCGCGTACCCTCCCGGTGTGTCACCACTCGGGTTGCGGGTCCGGGAGCTAAGGAAGGCGCTAGGTCTGACTCAGGCCGAGCTCGCCGAGCGCGCTTGTGTCCGCCGCGCAACAGTGAACCGCATCGAGAATGCGCGGGTCACGGCGATCGACTTGGAGGTGCTGGAGAAGCTGGCCGACGTCCTAGGCGTGGAACCCGGCTTTATCATCATCCGGTCTCCAGGTCGCACGGGCTCGAAGCCACACCCCCCGAAAAGCCAGCGCAGCCGGCGTTAGTCGGCGAGCACGCGCATCAGCGCGAAGCGGAGCGACCCGCACGAAGCAGAGCGTAGGGCGGGATGACCAAGAGAAGCATCGCTGATCGAGAGAACGGCTATTACATCGTCGTAGTGGGGCGATTCGCTCCGACCGCTGTCTCATGGTTAAACAAGCCCCGACCGGTAGAGGCGTGAAATCCACGGTAGAAGGGTGGCGGGATCTGATGCTGCAGGGAGTCTCCCCAGCACCTCGGACTCCGCGATGACGCTTTCGAGAGCCCAAGGGGCCACCACGCGGTGCGCACCCCATCCAACGGAAATGTTCACGGCGGCCGCTGCGAGCCAGTCGGCTGCTCTCGTAACGGACTAACGCAACACGACCGCGCGGTGGATCGCGCGCTGCGCCAACTTGTGAACGATCAGCGGCGTGAACCGAGGCGCCCCCATTTTCTTCTGCCATCCTCGTCAACAGCGTCGCCGACTACCACATTCCACTGGCCATGGCAGACGTCATCATTCAGAATCCCGTCATCAACTCGCCGTTCGCCGTGCCGGTGCGGCATTTCGAGTTCGGTGAGCGTGGCATCACCGGGAAGATCATCGACGGGGCGCGCCGGGAGTCGAGCTATTTCGTTCCCATCCCGCAGGGACGGCGTCAGACAGCGCAGCTCTCGCTCGAGGCCGAGTGGACGCGCGACCGGCTGCGCGCGAACGTGCTCGTCAACCGGATCCGCGACAAGGTCTCGCAGTGGCGGCGCGGCGGGTATGCTGGGGTCACGTCGACGACAGGGCGGCTGCTCCACTACTGGAGCGAGCCGGAGCGAGACCGGAAGCTCTTCTTCTGCCAGATCGAGGCGATCGAGACGGCGATCTACATCGCCGAGGTCGCGTCGAAGTATGGCGACGGGTGGATCCTAAACGAGCTGCGCGACGCGAACGCCACGGGCGGTAACCCCGATCTCTTCCGCATCGCGCTCAAGATGGCGACTGGATCGGGCAAGACCGTCGTCATGGGGATGGTTATCGCCTGGCAGGCGCTGAACAAGTTCGCCAACCCGCAGGACGCGCGATTCGGCGACGCGTTTCTCATCGTGTGTCCCGGCATCACGATTCGTGACCGGCTGCGGGTGCTGATGCCCAACGATCCGGAGAGCTACTACCGGCAGCGCGATCTGCTGCCGCCGGATCTCCTGGAGCAGCTCGAGCGCGCCAAGATCGTCATCACCAACTATCACGCCTTCCTGCCGCGCGAGCGGGGCAATGCGGCCCGCCTCACCAAGGACTTGCTTGGCGCGAAGACCACTGGCGCGTTCACCGAGTCGCCCGAGCAGGTCGTGCGGCGGGTGTGCCGCGAGCTGGGCACCAAGCGGGGCGTCATCGTCATCAACGATGAGGCGCACCACTGCTATCGTGGCCGGCCCGACGCCGAGGACGCGGAGAAGCTCAAGGGAGAGGAGCGCAAGGAAGCGCAACGCCGCGAGGAGGAAGCCCGCGTCTGGCTGTCGGGCATCGAGGCGGTGCAGCGCAAGATGGGCGTCAAGGTCGTCTACGACCTCTCGGCCACTCCTTTCTTTCTCCGCGGCTCGGGGTGGCCCGAGGGGACGCTCTTTCCGTGGGTCGTCTCGGACTTCTCGCTCATCGACGCCATCGAGAGCGGGATCGTGAAGGTGCCGCGCGTGCCCGTGGACGACAACCAGATGAGCGGCACGCTGCCCACCTATCGCGACCTGTGGGGAAAGATCCGAGCCGGTCTTCCCAAGAAGGGGCGCGGCGGCGATGATGCTGCGCTCGAGCCGGTGCCGCCGGTGGAGCTCGAAGGCGCAATCGAATCGCTCTATCAGAACTACCGGAAATACCACCAGCTGTGGGCCGAGAACGACGACGCCAGGGCCAAGGGGCTGACCGCGCCGGTGTTCATTGTCGTCTGCAACAATACGAGCGTGTCAAAGCTCGTGTTCGACTACATCGCGGGCTGGGAAAAGACGCTGGCCGATGGCAGCTCGCGACTAGTCCCGGGCAAGCTCTCGCTGTTCAGCAACGTCGTCGATGGCCAGTGGAGCGCGCGACCGGTGACCATCCTGGTGGACAGCTCGCAGCTCGAATCGGGCGAGGCGATGAGCCCGGAGTTCAAGAAGATCGCCGCGCGCGAGATCGACGAGTTCAAGCAGGAGTATCGCGACCGTTTTCCCGGCCGCGATCCCGACGAGCTCACCGACGAGGACCTGCTGCGCGAGGTGATGAACACGGTCGGCAAGCGCGGCAAGCTCGGCGAGCAGGTTAAGTGCGTCGTCAGCGTCTCGATGCTCACCGAGGGGTGGGACGCCAACACCGTGACCCACGTGCTCGGCGTGCGCGCCTTTGGCACCCAGCTCCTCTGCGAGCAGGTGGTGGGGCGCGCGCTCCGGCGGCGCAGCTACGCGCCGAGCGTGATGCGGGTGCCGGTGAATGGCGTCGAGACGGAGATCACTGGCTTCGAGCCGGAGTACGCCGAGGTGTACGGTGTTCCCTTCTCGTTCATTCCATGCGCGGGCTCGGCGAAGGAGCCGCGCCTCGGGCCCGCCGCCACCCGCGTTCAATCGCTACCGGAGCGGTCCGGTCGCGGCATCCGCTTCCCGCGCGTCCTGGGCTACCGCTACGAGCTGGAAGGCGAGCGCCTCTCGGCGCGCTTCACGGCCGACTCCCGCACGGTGCTCTCGCCCGAGGACGTGCCGACCCGCGTCGAAGTGGCGCCGGTGATCGGGCCGCACGAGATCCACACGCTCGATGACCTCAAGCACATCCGCCCGCAGCAGGTGCAGTTTCTGCTCGCCAAGCTGGTGATGGAGAAGTATTACGGCCCGGAGGTGCCTGACGAGGCGCCGAAGAGCTGGCTCTTTCCGCAATTGCTCGGCATCGCGCGGCAGTGGTACGAGGAGTGTATCGAGTGCAAGGACGATGCGTTCCCGCAGCTGCTCTACTTTGCCGAGAACGCGCACAACGCCGCCGACCGCATCTACCGGAGCATCGCCGCCGCCACCGAGGGCACACCGCGGCTGCGCCCGATCCTCGCGCCCTACGAGTGGGAGCGAACGACCGATCACGTGGACTTCGACACGACCCGCCCGGTGTATGCGACGCGCGACAAATGTCCAGTGTCGCACATCGTCTGCGACACCGGGAGCTGGGAGCAGAAGGTCGCGCAGTCGCTCGAGGAGATGGACGAGGTGAGGGCGTATGTGAAAAACGACCGGCAGCCCGGCTTCTCGGTCCCCTACACCGTGAACGGCGAGCAGCACGACTACTACCCCGACTTCATCGCCCGTCTGGACGACGGCCGCGGCACGTCGCCCGACGACCTGCTCAACGTCGTGATCGAGGTAACCGGGGAGATGAAGAAGGAGAAGCGGGTGAAGGGGGAGACGATGCGAGGACTCTGGGTCCCGGCGGTGAACAACCACGGCGGCTTTGGCCGGTGGGCGTTCGTCGAAGTGGCCGATCCGTGGAAGACGAAGTCGCTGCTCCGGTCGGCGCTGGCGCGGGCCGTGGCGGCATAGCTGCTCGATAACCGACACCATTCACGACGGAACGATGGCGAAAGGACAGGGCAAGCCGAGCACCGTTCGGGGCAAGGCCGCAAAGGCCACTCCCGTGGAAGCGATCAAGCACAAGGATGCCCGTGTGAACATCCCGACGCACGAGCTGCGCGACTTCGTGCGCGCCGACGAATCGACGCCCAGCACGTTGCTCTATCCCCGCGACCCCTCGCTCGACCCGCAGCTCGTGTGGAAGGGGAAGGACGAGCAGGACCGGCAGGACCTCGCCGTGCCGATCGTGCCCATCTACATCCAGGAGAAGATCCACCCGCAGGCGTTGGTGGAGAACCTGCGCGACACGGCGAAGCCCGGTGAGCCGGAGCCCGAGCTATCGCTGTTCGCCGATTTCAACGGGATCGAGGACTTCGACCGCAAGGTGGACTTCTACCATCACGAGGGCCACTGGTCAAACCGGATGATCCTCGGTGATTCGCTGCTCGTGATGGCGAGCCTGACGGAGAAGGAAGGACTGAAGGGCAAGGTGCAGTGCATCTACTTCGATCCGCCGTACGGGATCAAGTTTGGATCGAACTGGCAGGTGAGTACGCGTAAGCGAGACGTGAAAGATGGGAAGGTCGAGGACGCTACGAGACAGCCAGAGCAGGTTCGGGCATTCCGAGATACCTGGAAATTGGGAGTTCATTCATATCTCGCGTACCTGCGTGCTCGCCTAGTCACAGCCCGGGAACTGCTTACGGAAACTGGAAGTGTCTTCGTTCAAATTGGCGATGACAATGTTCATCTCGTGCGATCATTGCTCGACGAGACATTCGGGCCGGAGAACTTCTGCTCGCAAATCGTCTTTAGGAAGACCACTGGTAAGGGCGGCCAGCTTCTGGATAACACGTACGACGTACTTTTGTGGTATTGCCGTAATCGCGGCGTGGTGAAGTACCGCGCGCTTTACGACGCACGGACAGTTCAAGACGATGTCAACCTCCGATTCGTCGAATTCACTGATGGAATTCGGCGGGAACTAACTGCCGATGAGGTGAGCGGAAATTCTGTTCTGGCACCCGGCTCGCGAGTGTTCAGACCAAACCCATTGACCAATCAGCGGCCCGCACAAGGGAATGATCTGCGCGAATTCGAGTTCGAAGGCCGAGCCTTCACTCCCGGTGCGGGTACATTTCGGACGGATCTAGAGGGCATGAGGCGCCTCGCAGCCACACGTCGTCTCCTGGCTGTTGGGAAGACTCTCACGTTCATCCGCTATCTCGACGATTTCCCATTCAAGCCACGCAACGATATCTGGGATGATACGCGGCAAAGCGGCTTCGGTGATCCGAAGATCTACGTCGTCCAGACTACTACGAGGGTGGTCGAGCGCTGTCTGCTCATGACCACCGACCCGGGCGATCTCGTCCTCGACCCGACCTGCGGCTCCGGCACCACCGCCTACGTCGCCGAGCAGTGGGGTCGTCGCTGGATCACCATCGACACGAGCCGAGTGGCGCTGGCGCTGGCCCGCACGCGTCTCATGAGCGCTCGCTTTCCGTACTATCTCCTCGCCGATTCCCCAGAGGGCGTCGTGAAGGAGTCGGAAATTACCCAGCATCTCCCCTCGCAGCAGAAGACGGAGGGCGACATCCGGAAGGGGTTCGTCTACAGGCGCGTCCCGCACGTCACGCTCAAGTCAATCGCCAACAACCCAGAAATCGAGGAGGGGATGACGCACGCGGAGATCGACGCCGCAATCGCGAAGCACGCCGAGACGGAGCTGCTTTACGACAAGCCCTACGAGGACGGCAAGTGCGTGCGCGTGGCCGGCCCCTTCACCGTCGAGTCACTCTCGCCGCACCGGGTGCTGTCGACCGACGAGGACCGCCCGGCGAGCGAGATTGAGGGGAAGCGCTCCTCCCCCCCCGCGCAATTCGAAACGATGATCATCGAAAACCTTCGCAAAGCGGGCGTGCAGAACACCAGGAAAGGAGAGCGGCTGGTCTTCGACACGCTTGATGTCCACGCCGGCACATGGGTGAACGCCGCCGGAACCTATACCGACTCGTCAGGCACGGTGCGCCGGGTGGCCGTGTCGATTGGCCCCGAGCACGGCACCGTGGGCCCGATGCAGGTCAAGGAGGCCGCGAAGGAGGCCGTGCAGGGCGTTGGCTACGACACGCTCGTCGTCTGCGGCTTCGCCTTCGACCCGCACGTGAGCGAGGAGGTGAAGCGCTACGGCAACCTCACCGTCCTCGCCGCGCGCATGAACCCCGACCTCGCGATGGGCGACGAGCTGCTCAAGAAGACCGGTGTCGGGAACCTGTTCATGGTCTTCGGCGAACCAGACCTTGACGTCCGTACCGCTAAGGACGGGAAGCTCGTCGTCGAGATCCGCGGGCTTGACGTCTACGATCCGACTACCGGCGAGATCCGCTCCTCGAGCACCGACGACATCGCCTGCTGGTTCATCGACACGATGTACAACGGGGAGAGCTTCTTCGTGCGCCACGCCTACTTCACCGGCGCCGACGACCCCTACGAGAAGCTGAAGCGCGCGCTCCGCGCTGAGATTGACGAGGATGCATGGCAGTCGCTGTACTCGACAGTAAGCCGTCCCTTTGATGCGCCCGAGACTAAAAAGATTGCCGTAAAGGTGATCAACCATTATGGAGACGAGGTGCTGAAAGTAATCGAGATAGAGTAATGCCCGCACTATACATCGACGTGACGGCGGGTGCGGTGTACGAAGATGGCCGACCCCAGAGGAGCGTCGTGCAGCAGAGCGTCTGGAGGAAGTACCGCGCAAGTTACAGGAAACTCAGTAGCGCGGCGCATCGTCAACGTGCCGAAATCGGAGTTGCCGCGCGCGAAGAAGCCGAAGCGAAAGCGGGCGCACTGAAATCATTCCTCCCGTTTCTCCACTTCTCGAGCGAGATCCTGCGACTCGTAAAGAATGGCAGGGTGCAGGTCGGTGTTTGGCCCCCGAGCAGATAGTCAGCGAGTAGCTTCGCGTCGATGTATTTGGCCCTATGCCAGCGCGCGTTAATGAGGCGCGACAACGCAATGCTTATTGGCCGACTACGCGGCGGGCCGCCATTGATGACTTCCCGCGCGGTCTCATGCGTGAGCAGGTCGGCCGCCTGAAGAGGCAAGACATCCTTACTGTTACGAAAACTGGGAACTGGCACATCATATTTCACTTCGGCGCCGACGAGTTTGCGAATTGTATCGAAATTTGTCCAAGCTTTCCCAACCTGCTTTCTTTGCTCGTCAAAGACCAATTCAAGCTTGTCGCTCGGAACGCCCAGCAGATGCGCGCCCGTCGTCAGCATCTCTACAAGAATTAGTTGTAGGCACAACTGGAACGACTCGTCGAAGTGCGTTCTGCGCCAGGAGGTCTTGTCCGCAGCCGACATTGACGAGAAACCCGGCACGCTCTCTACTCGGGGCAGGCGCACCGCGATACCGAGTCCGATAAAATTGTCACGATCTGTGTGGTGAGTCAGTACGTCTACTAGCGCTGTCGTCAAGGCATCGCATTCCGCCGTCGTCCAACCTTCGAATTCGCCCCGCTTGTTGCGACAGTCGCTTGCCTTAAACTCAGAGATATAGTGCGGCGCCTCGTGGATGATGCGCTGCCACCCTGGGGCGAATCTGTCGTCCCACATTTCGAGGTGCGCAACATATCCGGCGATAGAAACAACGCCTTCTCTTCTGCTATCGTCGAAATAGGCGGCGAGTACGGTCACGGGTGGTATTTTGCGACCGCCAAGGTAGAAGGGACGCAGGACTTTCCGAAGTCGGGAATATCCGGCGGCTTCGGCGAACCTAAAGTCAGCGAGCATCTAAACATGCCCCCACGCCAGGTGCGTCAAGCATGTTATTGCCCTATCTAGGTTAGGGAGATGCTGGATCCGGGATCGGTTCCGTGCCCTCGCTCAGGATGTTCAAATACTGTTGATACGCAAAGTGTTGGTCGCGCTGTCGACCCGTGATCTCGCGCAGGATGCCCTGCTTCGAGAGCCGCCCTACGGCTGCCGACGCTGTGGGAAAAGAAACATCGAGCGCGTGGGCGATGTCGCCAATGGTCGCGATCGCTCGGCTTTTCATCAGTTCATGCACGCGAAGTGCCGTGTTGGCGCTCCTCCCGAGCCTTTGGAGGGATCGCCGATCCTTCTCGAAGAGATGCATGATCCGGCGCGCTGTCTCCGTCGCTTGTCCCGCCACCTCTTCGACGCCCGTGAGGTAGAACAGGACCCATCCCTCCCAATCGCCTTCCGTCCGTACGCGCTGGAGTGAGGCGTAATAGGCCTCGCGATTCCGCTTGAGGTACAGGCTGAGGTAGAGCAGCGGCTGGGACAGGGCGCCGCCGGCGCAGAGAAGAAACGTTATTAAGAGCCGACCGATGCGACCGTTGCCATCGAGGAAAGGATGGATCGTCTCGAACTGCGCGTGCGCAAGCCCGGCCTTGATGAGCAGGGGGAACTCGTCGGCGTCGTCCTGGATGAATCGTTCGAGGGCGCTTAGGGCAGGAAGCACCTCGTGCGGAGGGGGCGGGACGTAGAGCGCGTTGCCGGGGCGAGAGCCGCCGATCCAGTTCTGGGATGTGCGGAACTCGCCCGGCGTCTTGTTGCCACCGCGCGTTCCCCGCACGAGCACGCCGTGGATTTCGCGCAGCAGGCGGAGGCTGATGGGGAAGCCGCCCTCCAGACGCTTGAGGCCGTGCTGCATCGCCGCGAGGTAGTTGGACACCTGGACGACGTCGGCGCTCGAATGGCCGGTAGCCGGCCCTGTCTCGAAGAGTAAGAGGTCCGAGAACGAAGACTGGGTCCCCTCGATTTGGCTCGAGAGCACGGCTTCTTTCCGGACGTACATGTAGATGAAGAGGTCCGGAGCAGGCAACAGGAGCGTAATGCCGTCAAGCCGACCGAGGGCCGTGCTGGCGCGCTCGAGTGCGCGCTGGAGTGGCGGCGACATGTCGAGAGCGGGCCGCGGAGGTAGCGCGCTCGGAATGAACGCGGCGTACCCCCCAGACCCGGTTTGCTGGGTGATGAAGCGACCCGCGCGATGTCGATCGCGGTGCTCGGTCTTCGCTGACATCTCAGTGACACCCTACAAAACGTTGGCTTTAATAGCCCAAGGTGCTATTCAAGAAACTCCTACATTACTTTAATAGCTTGGTGTGGCCCCTGCCAGGCCGAGGTTGCGCTGCACGTCACGGCCACTGCGGCGGGGTCGGGAGCGGTATGGCGGATCAGGGGCGGGTTGACCCTGGCTCTGCGGTCTCAGAGAGAACCGGATCGGTCCACAGGGCTCGCACATGGCCCCGGACGTCTCGGGCTTTGATGGCTCCGAAGTACCGACTATCGAAGCTGAACGGAGAATAGTCCGAGACGAGCCACAGCTCGCCGGGTCCCACGAAGTATCGGCCGGCCGGCATTCGCGGTAGAAGGCGTCCCCAGTGGTCCGATGTGAGGGGCTTGCTATTGAGGACGATCTCACCGTTCACGAGGAGCCCGGCAGCGGACACCACGACAGTGTCGCCCGGCAGCCCGAGCACGGGCTTCCCAACAGGGACCACATGCCCAGGACATGACCCTCCGCCCGGGAGATAACCTCGTTCGCGCGCAGACTCGGCGACAGCCGGTGGGAGGCAGACGAGGACGATCGAGCCGCGGGTGGGACCTCCGCGAGCGGTAATGTAGATGCCCACGGGCATGCTGCCCGTCAGATTGAGCCGCAGCCCAGCCAGCGAGCACGCCGCGAGACACACGAGCAGACCGCAAAGGCACCACACCGCGCCTGGGACACGCCGTCGCTGCCTCCCGCGCTGCCCAGGGCCGCCAGCTGCGCTATCCGGTGATCGCGACCGGAGCATAGAGCGGATTTGGGTCGGCACGACCGGTGAATTCAGGATCGCGAAGGTAATTGAGCCGCCGAAGCAGCAACGGAACGCTCCCTTTCACGAAGAGGAGCTGGGCGCTGCTAGGTAAGCGTCGCATCTCGTCCGGGAGGAGCAGCCGGCGTCCCTTCTCCGCTCTCATCAACGAAGTGCCTTGCTGGCGTTGTGACTGTCTTCCGCGGCTGACCCCGCGCGATTCACTCTCGCTCTCCACCAGGATCGTTGCATCGCCCGTCATCTTGGAGAGGTACTCTGCGGTATCCCAGTCGTTCGTCCCGAACGCCTGGAGAACGTGGGCGTTGGCAAGAAATGTCGGCCAGGTCTCGCCGTAGGTGCTTCGGAGCTGCGAGAGATCCTGCACGATGAGCCAGAACGCCACACCAAATCCTCCGGCGAGTCCAATGTCTCGCTGCACCGGATGCATCTTCCCCAGGTGTGCGAACTCGTCGAGCAGGAAGAGCACGCGTTCCTTGGGCTGCCCCCGCGTTCGCGCCATCGCGAGAAGAGCGCTGGAGATCATGAGCCGAAGCCAGCGCGCGTAGGCCTCAAGCCGATCGCTCGGCAGGATGAGATAGACGCTCGTCGCCTCCGTCTTGAGGGTCGACAGGTCCACTGTCGATCGCGCCATGACACCCGACATCTGCGGACTGTCGAGAAAGTGGGTATGGCTCTGTGCGGTCGAGATGACCCCGCTCCGCTCTCTTTCCGCCTTCTGAAGGATTCTTGCGGCCGAGCGTGACACGAGCCCACCGGCGGTAGGGCTGGCCTGCATCGCCTCGAGTAGCACGGCGAAGGGTTTGGGCTCGAGCGTCAGGAGCTCACGCACGTAGGCTAGCGATCGGGATTCCGGCGGCGCATTGGCGGCCACCTGGAGAATCAGGCCAGTCAGGAGCGCACGCGCCTCTTCGTTCCAGAAGAACTGATCTCCACCGCGCGCTTCCGGAAGCACGATCATGTCGGCCAACATGCGCGCGTCATCGATCGCTCCCGGACTGGCCGCGTCGATCAGGTCGAGCGGATTGTAGGTCGCCTTGCCATCGGCAACATGGAACGGGTCGAAGGCGTGCACGGCCTGACCCATCTCCAGTCGCCACCGCGCCGTCACCGCGTAGTTCTCACCCTTAGGGTCGGTCACGAGCACGGACCCCGGATGGTCGAGAAGGTTGGGGATGACGCAACTCACTCCTTTCCCCGATCGCGTCGGAGCGACGGTCAGGACGTGACCTTCGCCTTCGAAGCGGAGGAGCTGCGCGCCCTCCCGCCCGAGGAGGAGACCGCGTTCTCGACGTAAGACGTCGCCCGAGCCCCAATGGGCCGTGCCGTGAGAATCGGATGTCACGCGCTGATGCCGACGACGCCAGGCAGTGGTGAGAAGGATTCCGATTCCAATGGCGGTCGCAGCGACGAGGGTCCATCCGACGCGAAAGATGGACGCGAACGCGTCCACGCGAGCGTACTTGGTCTGCCACACGACAATCAGGTGTGGTGCGTAAACTCGGCCGGTACTTCCGAAGGCGAGACCGAGCGCGCTAATGGCCAGCGGCAGCGACAGCCATCGCACCCTCGGGACACAGAGGAGGCTCAAAGCGCTGCCGGCGAAAAGGACCGCGGCGGTTCGGAGCAGGACCATCGTTCGGGGCGGCACGACGTACAATGGAGCCCCGAGCTGGACGGGAAAGCCCAGGCGCCAGGCGACGTACTGGGTGCCCGTCGCGAACGCGAGGACTGAACCGAGGATCAGCAACAGCGCGAGCGGCCGGTCGTTCGGCGGTGAAAGGGAGCGCGCCTCCGGCGCGGTCATAGTGTGCCCTGCGCTAGCCGATTCCGCAGGACAGCAGGAGACGTGACGGCAGGCATCATTCGCTCCATACTTTCACGCGCCGGGATCGTACGGTCCGTCGAAGACGAGATCCCCACTCAGAAAGACGTTGAAGGGCTGCCCGGCCCGGATGGAGATCGTCGGCGCGACGTCCATCCCGCGACGCAGAATCTCGAGCGCGACGCTCGACAGCTCCTGACCGACCGCGCCCGCGGCTACCTGGCCGGGAGAAGGCGACGAGAGAACGCTCGCCTGCCGAGGCTGACTGAGTTGGACTCCGGCGCTGATCGCCGAGAGGAGGACCGCATTGCCGAACACGCGGCGCCAATGGGTGTCGACTTTGTCCTTGGCCCCGCTCTGCCCCGCGGGGTCTGTCAGCGGCAGTCCGGGGAGGCGCAGGCTGCGGCCGTCCGGCAGGATCATCCGTGTCCAGGCGACAAGAAGCCGCCCCTGCCCCGCTGCGACCTGGTTGTCGTAGGTGCCGATGAGGCGAGATCCCTTCGGAATAAGAGGAATCCGCTGAGTCCGCGAGTCGTAGACGTCTCGACTTACCTGTCCCACGATCTCGCCGGGCAGATCCGACGTGATCGCCGTAATCAGGAGTCCCGGGATCACGGTGCCCGCGCGGAGCGTGTACGGTGATCCCGCCGGCTCCAGCTGGGCGATCGTTGTCGAGGAGGTGCCATCGACAGCGCGCCTTGAGAAGGATTCGGATAAGGCGGTACGCTTTGACCTTGGTGTCGCGTCAGAGCTCGGCGGTGCTGCGGCCTCGCTTGCTGCGCGACCGGTACCCGACTGGCGGGTCGCCGCCCGCATGATCGAGTCGCCGAGCGCGACCAGCTGCTCTTCCTCTGAAGCGAGGCCGGATGCGTCGTTAGCTCCGGTGCCAGCGGATCGCGCCCGAGAGGCACCAACCACGACAGAGCTCGAGACCGCTGCCTGGTAGGCGCGACCGCGCGCTGATTCCTCCGGGCGCTCCGTGCTTGCTCGTTCGCCGCCCGCTGCGGAGGAGAAGGACTCAGTGCGGTCGTGTGGGGATGTCTGCTCAGACGGGCCCGCAACGAGCGGAGCGGACGCGGTGACGCTCGGGCCGACGGGCGTTGGGACTTCGGGTGAAGGCACCCGAGAGCCGTTGTCAGGCGATACCCTCACCGGCTCGTCGAGGAACGCCGGACGTGTCGGCATCGGTTGGCCTTCGTCAGCGCTCACGGGTGCCGTGCCCGCCTTCTTCTTGTCACCGCCTGGATTCAGGACGACGATCGCGGTCAGCACGGTCATTCCCATGATGACCGCTGCCACCGTGAGTGCGTTCCGGTTGAGGCGCTTCGCCAGCGGCAGCCGCGGCCGGAGGGTCGCGCGAGCCTCATCCCCTTCCCCGGGATCGCCGCTCATCGGCCGGCTCCGCCCTTCCGCTCGATCCGAACCTTCCGCTCCTTCCCATCGACGCCGGCCACCAGCACTGCACGCTCGAAGAGCCGGTCGGTGACGTACGTGTCACCTCCGACCAAGGCGTAATTCACCAGCGTCTTGCCGCCCTGCGCGTCGAGCACGAAGAGCACAGGCACTTCGGCGTGCTTAGCTTCCTCGGGAAGCTTGATGTAAACCCGCGCGCCGTCGTCGAACACCTGCGCCGGCGCCCACGGGAACTTCCGGTCCTTTTCCACCTCGTAGTTGAAGTTGAGAGTCAGGACATCGGGGGCGATGCGCACGGCCTCAGGCGGCGCGGGCTTGGTCCAGGATGCGACCGTTTCGTCCGGGTAGTAGAAGCGGACGTGCCGCGCGTACGGCTGCTGGGGGTTGGTCGATCGTGCTTTGCAGGGCGGCGAGTCCAGCGTCAGATCGTAGAGCCGCCGGTCGGTCGCGAGCACGACGTTGGTGGTGATGTCGCAGTCTCGCGGCTTGACCACGATGAGCACCGTCTTCCCGTCGCTGCCCGCTGCCGCAACGTGGATCTCCCATCGTTCCGTGTCGCCCGCGATCCGGCTCAGGACGATCTCGCCCGGCTGGAGCTCGATCACACAGGCCCGGAGCACCGAACAGGTGAGCGTGGGTTGTGAGTGACCGAAGGGGAATGTGACGAAGTTGCCCTCGATCACGGTGCGAGCCACTCTCCGTGCCTGGTACTCCTTCGTGGCCGCGGTAATGGCATCGCCGCTGTCCGGAATCACGACTGCGGGCGGCGTATCGGGCCGCGTCGGTTGCGCCTCAAGGGAAACAGTCGCCCCCCACACACTGGTTGTTGCAACGACGATCCAGTGTGCGATGGCTCCCTTCATTAATATGTGTCTCATCGCGGTGCTCCCGAATTGAGAGGGGTCTGGGACAAACTGCTGTCGATCGGAGCGTCGAGCCGATCCGACGAAGTCTCTCCGACCTGCGTCCAGTTGATGGTGGTGACGTAGAGACCGAGCGGGTTGTCCTGGATCGCCTCGGGCGACGCTGGTGGTACCAGCTTCACGGTCGCGTACCCTTCCCAGGCCGTGGCGCGCGTTGGCCCGCCAGGCTGCGTCGACCGCTCGACTTCCCTCCACTGAAGGCGCCAGACGTCGGAGTTGGGGACGCGAAGGACACCGGTCACGTCGACTTGCCGGGTGAGCCGCGTTCCAAGAACTCGGGGGTCGTTCCGGGGATTCGCGAAGTAGTCGTTGAGAAAGCCGGCGGCCTCCGGCGCTACGAACGCGTACCCGTGCCGGATCATCTCCGCCTGCCCGGCTGCGGCGGCCGCGGGAAGCACGGTGCGGATGGCGCGGATGAACTGCGCGAGCTGCGAGGCCACGAGGCGCTGGTCGGGTGTGGCCATCCGGTCGGCCGGGCCGACGGCCATGACCTGTCCCAACTTATTCACCTCGACGACGTAGGGGACGACGCGCGACGACGAGGCGAGGCGGACGTAGGCCAGGGTGACCACGCCGAGAATGCCGGCGAGCGCAAACGCCATGAGCTGCCAGTTGCGCTTTCCCTTCGCGAGATCGCCGAAGGCGTTGGCGAATTCGTTCCGCGCCGCGATGATGTGGTTGACCGTCCCACGGGTCGCGGCTGGCAGGCCGGCCCTGTTGTCGGCGGCGAGATGACTCGCAAGCCGTCGCCCCGTGAAAGGCTTCAGAGACATCGGATCAGCCGACGGCGCGCAGGGCGTGCGCGATCCCGAAGCTCGAGCTGCCCGAGAGCCGCGCGGCGACGGCATTCGGGACCCGGATCGCCAGCACGGCGAAGATGATCGAGCCGCCCACGACCTGGAGGAGCGGGCTCGCGGGGCCAAAAAAGGTGCTCGACTGGATGAGCGGGATCCATCCGCGCGCGATCTGGCTCCCCAGTCCCACGATCAGATAGAGGAGGAAGATCTTGATCCCGATCCCGAACGTGTACGCGATCAAGTTCTCGGCGAACATGGCCGTGCCGCGGAACGCCGAGAAGCCTAAGAAAAGCACCCCGCCGCCGAGCACGACGTAGCTCTCGACCAGGACCAGGACGAGCTGCGCGGCGATCGCCGTGTAGGCCAGCGCGACGAGAAGGGCCGCCATCGCCCCGTAGATCGCCATGGCCGGATTGCTGAGCATCACGCCGACGTCGAGCGCATTGAGAATGGTGAGCGAGCTCTCGCGCCCGATGTCGATGATCCCGGATGGGCTGACTGTGCCACCGGCGCCGATCGCCCGCTCGCCCGCGGCGGCGAACCCGTTCACGATCGGCGGGATCCAGACGGTGAAGCTCGTGATGAGGGCCAGGAGAAACGCCACGAGCGTGAACTTGAGTAGGAACTTGGCAGCGATGTCATCCAACCTGTCTCGGCGGAGCGCCCACACCATCCCGGAGACGGCGAACTCGAGGGACGCGAGCAGCATGAAGAGCTGCTGCGCGATCGGGATGAGCCGCGGACGCCAGACGCGCGCCGCATCGCGGTACTGGTTCGCGATGTTGTCGAGCACCGGCGGCTGATTCTGGGACTGGGCGAGCGCGGGCAGGGCGATCACCAGCGCGAGCAACCCGCAGGCAGTGGCCACGACTACCAATCGCCGGCGTGACCGCACCAGAGAAGACTTCCTCACGGCGTGACGCTGAGAGACATCGGCGCGTACTGCGGTCCCGGCGCGCTCATCGCCGCGAGACGGGCGCGGAAGGTCGCCTGCCGCTGCGCGTCGGTGTTGATCTGGTTGGCGTAGTAGACGGCCTGGACGTTCGTGAGTCCGGACACAGCCTGGCGGAGCAGCGTCAGCTCTTCCGCGCTGTACATGCCGATGGTTCCGGTCAGCTCGATTGCTTCCTCATGTCCCTGGATCGTGCCGAGCTGCCGCTTCATGGCGTCGAGTCGAGCCACACTCGAGGGAATGTCCTGCGCTGCCCTGTTGGCCGCGTTCAAGGCGCCTCGCATCGTGGCCAGCGTCCGGATGGCCTGGATCCGCTGCTCGGCCGGATAGTCGGTGAAGACCTGCGAGCCGGGGAACGTGCGCTTGAACTCCGCGTCGATCTCGCGGAGGCTGTACGCGAGCGCGCGGCCCTCTTGCATGATCGCATCGATCTGCGCCATCGCCGCGGCGATCTGGCGCCAGTTGGGGTTGCGGAGCTTGCGGAGCGCCACGACCTGCTCCTGCAGCTGCTTGCGCTGGAGGTTCATCTGCTCCAGCCGACGCGCGTAGTGCAGGACGTTCCGGGCGAAGTTGGACGGGTCGAAGACGACCCCACTGTTGAGGATGCCTAGCCCTAGCTGCGCCTGAGCAGTCATCGGGGTAAGGGAGAACCCGATTGCCGCGAGACCCGCAGCGGCCAGGAGTCGCGCGCTACGGCGCGATGGAAAGAGCGAGCTGCGTGTCATGATCTGATTCTCCTTCGTGTGTGCGGTGGTGGCGGAAGCGCTCGGCCCAGGAGCCGAGCCCGCGCTCCTCGAGCCAGGCGGCGGGCCAGTCGGGACCGTGGGCCTCGATGAGATCGTCGATCCGCTGCCAGGTCTTTTCCATCGAGAGGCCCGGGGCGGAGGTGAGGAAGGCCAGGGCGACGGGCCCGAGTCCGAGCTCGAACAGCCGGCTCCCGCGGGACGATTTGAAGTAGTAGTGCCGCTTGGCTGTGGCACCCGCGATGATGCCGATCTCGCGGTCGTTGAGGCCGAGATCGCGATACAGCGGTGACTGCGCGGGAGTCGTGGCGTCCGGATTGGGCAGGTAGATCCGCGTCGGGCAGGAATCGACCACCGTGTGGCGGTTGGGGAGCTGGGCGAGCTGCGACGGGCTCTGCGTCGCCAGCACGACGGCCGCGTTCTGCTTGCGGAGGGTCAAGAGCCACTGATTCACGCGCGCGCCGAAAAGCGAGTGCATGAGGGCCATCCAGGCCTCATCGATCTCGATCAGCGTGGGACTGCCATCGAGCCGCTGCTCGATCCGGCGGAAGAGATAGAGCAGAACGGGAAGAGCGATCCGGTCATCGAGTGCCAGGAGGTGCTTCATCTCAAAGACCTGGAAGCGACCGTCCCCCAGATCGTCCGTGGTGGCGTCCAGCAGCTGTCCGTAGTTGCCGCCGACCGTGTAGGGTCTCAAGGCGGTGGAGAGCGTCTCGTGCTGGAGCTGCACCGTGAGCTCGGTCAGCGTGCGGTGCGCCCGATCGTTGCCGGCCACGAGCTCCAGAGCGCGGTCGAGCCTCGCCCGCAGTGGAGGCGTCATATGAACGCCCTGGAGGGCGAGCACCGTCTCGAGCCACTCCGCAGCCCAGACGCGCTCGGCCGACTCATCGATCCGGGCAAGTGGCTGGAAACGGAGGGAATCGGGCTGCCCGGCGGCCAGGTCGTAGTGTGTCGCGCCCGCGGCCTTGGCCAGTGCGCGCATCGAGTACCCGACGTCGAACACGAAGACTTGCGCGCGCGGATAACGGCGGAACTGGGCTGCGATCATCGCGAGCAGCACCGACTTGCCCGAGCCGGTCCGACCCAGCACGAGAGTATGCCCCACGTCCGAGTCGTGGAGATTGACCCGGAAGGGCGTCGCACCCGCTGTCGCCGCCCACATCAGGGGCGGGCTCTTCGGAGGAAAGAACGACGAGGGATTGCTGGCCAACCCTGGCCACACGCTGGTCACCGGCAGGAGGTCGGCGATGTTCCGGGTCGAGAGGAGGGGGCGTCGAAGGTTTGGGTAGCCGTGACCCGGGAGGCTGCCCAAGTACGCGTCCAGCGCATTCACGGTCTCGATCCGACTGGTGAAACCCGCATCGGTGAGCGCCTTGAGAATCTCCCTTGCGACAGTGGTGGCACGCTCCGCATCGGGGTTGGTCACGATGACGGTCTGAGTGTAGAAGCAGAACCGGACGAAGCCGCTGGCATTTTCGGACGCGGCCTCGGCGGCATCTTTCGCCATCCCCCGCGCATCCTGGTCGAGCCACAGCTCGTCATCGGGCTTGGGCGCCGAGTCTTTCGCGCCGCCGACCATATCCTGCACCCAGGCCCCGGCACCCTTCCGCTTCTTGAACCACTGAAGCTGATGGCGGCGGATGTGCTTGGCCGCCTCCTGAGTGCCGAGCGGGATCACCCGGTTCGACCACCGGAAGCTGAACGGCAGAGTGTTCAGGACATCGAGCTGGCCGGCGAACGACTCGTGCGGATAGCCCTGCACCGCGACGGCGCGAATGGCCATCCGGCCGACACACGGCTCGAACCCGCCAATGAGCTCCTGATCAGCGAGTACGGCATTGAGATACGAGCCGAGGATGGGAGTGCGCACCGGGTGGCCGAGACCGGTGAGACACTCGTGCAGATGCGTCAAGAACCGATCGGAGTCCAGCCGCTCGAGTTTGAGGCGACCGGAGAGTCGGTTCTCGATCGTGTGGAGCGCGACGGCGAAGGTGTCGAGCACCTGTCCCCAGTCGATCCGGGACGCGTCCGCTCCCTGCACGAAGAACGCGCCCACTCGCGAGAAGGCATCGGGTGGCGGGCGATGCGTGACGGCGAGGACGTACTCCGTCTCGTACTGCCTGCTCACCTCAGCGTCGTACGCGGCTCGGCGCTCCTCGTCGATGATTTGTGTCAGGGCGTCCGGGAACTGCGACGCCGCATACGCCACCGCCGGTCGCCTGATCGCGTCGACGTGGAACATCCAGTCGTCGCCGAAGGGGAGGAGCGCGTCGTTCAGGTGGCGGGAGAGCGCCGTCATCTCCTGCGGCGTCGCCGCACCGAGATCGGGACCGCGGTACCACCAGCCGGCGAGGAGAGAGCCATCCTTCTGCAGGACGACCCCGTCGTCGACCATGAAGCCCCAGTTGAGCAGATCGGCGAGCCCTCGCGGCTCGGTCCGGTGCTCGCGCAGACGCGCAAGGCCGTGCGCGGCGACGACGCCGGTCGCGGCGCCCATGGAGAGGGCCATGAGATCCACGTCAGGTGCTCCGCGGGATGGACGGCGCTGTAACGGAAGACGCCGCGTGCACGCCGGCATGCGGCGCATAGAAGTCCCGGCCCCCGAGGCTCCGGACGTAGAGCGCGGTCATGTGCGCGTCCTGCTTTGCCACCCAGACCATGATCGTGTGCACCACGGTCAGATAGAACGAGGCGAGCAGGACGGTAACGAGATGCAGGCCGATGACGAAGACGAGCGCGAACGCCGTCGTGATCTCGAGCACGACGACGGCTGGCTCCGCTCCGGCGAAGAGCACGGGCCTGTAGAGGGACGCATGGATGACGTGCGCCTCGGCGGTCTGCTGACGGTCGGGAGTCATGCTCGTCAGGCTCTTCCCTAGACCGTGGCGCCGACGAACGCGAGCGCGGTGACGATGTTCGCGGCGCCGATCATGATCGCGATGCCCACAATGACCTGACCGAACCGCTTGGCTCCCTCCTCGTGGCGCGTGAAGGCCCACATCGCACCGCCCACGACGAAGGCGAGCGCACCGAGAATGCGGGCCGTCGGGCCGCTCAGGTTGTTGAGAAGGCTCTGGAGAGGCCCCGTCCACGGCATGACCGCACCGCCGCCCGCAGGAGCAGCAAAAGCTACATCGGGCAAGAGCATCGCAACCGCGAGGATGGCGGTGGCAAGGAGGGCGTACCGCCAGGACCCACCGTGAAGCGCACGATTCATACGGAATCTCCGGTTGATATGAGGTCGGTCGGATCGCGGCGGATGACGTACTGTCCGCGCGCGTCGAGCCCGTCGACGCGAGCGAGATCCGTGACACGGCGCCCTCCGTTGCCCCCCTCGATGACCACGATCAGGTGGATCGCTTCGGCGATTAGCTCGCGCTGAGACGGCACGTTGGCGCGCTGGGCGAGCCGGTCCAGGCGGAGCAGCGCTCCCTCGGCGGATGAGGCGTGCACTGTGGCGACGCCCCCCGGATGCCCGGTTGCCCACGCGTCGAGAAGATCGAGCGCTTCCCCGCCCCGAACCTCCCCGACCACGATCCGATTGGGGCTCGTCCGAAGCGCGCTCTTCACGAGCTGCGCGAGCGAAACCGCCGGCCCGGACCGAAGCGCCAGGTGGTCGACCGCGGCACACTGGAGTTCGACCGTGTCCTCCAAAATCACGACCCTCTCCTTTGGGAAGAGATCGGTGACCTCCCTGAGCACCGCGTTCGCGAGCGTCGTCTTACCGCTGTTGGTCCCTCCCGCGATCACGATGTTCCGGTGATTCAGAACGGCACTGCGAAGGGCAGACCGCTGCGCGGCGGTGATCATCCCGCTCGCGGCATACGCATCGAGGCAGTAGATCGCCGTTGGCGGCTTTCGGATATTGAACCCGGGTGCCTGTGTCACCGGCGAGACGAATCCCTGGAGGCGGCTGCCGCGGAATTCGATGGCGGGGAGCTCCGCCTCGATGCGCGGATTCTCCGCGCTCAACGTCAGGCTTAAGCTCGACGCGACCGCGTTGAGGAACATCTCGCGCCGGTGGGCGTCCATCGCCACGCCGGTGCTGACCCTCCCCCGCGATCGCGTATCGAACCGGACGTAGCCGTCTTGCGGATTAACATAGATCTCCGTGACGTCGTCATCCTCGAACCCCTGGAGGATGACGGGCCCCAGGTATCGGGCCATCATCGCGCCGTACTGCTGTCCGTGTTGCTCTTTGCGCACCGTGGGACGCACGTCGCCCTCGTGGCGGGGGAAAGTCTGCGAGCGCTCTGCATCCCTCCGTACTGCCGAAATCCGAAAAGCGTTCTGGCGGCCTTTAGGACGGTCTCAAGCTGCCGCGGCGCCGGAGTCCGAGGAGTCTCGAAAGAGGGGCGACTTCTACCACGTGTCGTTGCCCGATTCCAGGTACAGCCGCAGCACAGCCCTCGCGCGAAGCAAGCGGGTCCTCACCGTGATCGGGCTCAGCCTCTGTTGATCCGCGATGTCGGACACGGTGTCACCGCGAACCAGAGCGAGGACGACGTGGCGAAGCGAATCCGGGAGAGAAGCTCGGCTGGACTGATGGAGCCGGTCGAGGATCTCGTGGTATTCCACCAGCGCTTCGATGTCCTCCCCTGACTCCACGTCTTCTGCCGCCACGAGCGGGGTGAAGCGACTGGCTTCGAGTGCACCCGCCCGAAAGGTTGATCGGAGAAGGTTGCGCGCGACCGTCCAGATGTACCGATGGGCGCGCGTGGGGTCGACGCGGTGCACGGA
>JALYXJ010000074.1 GCA_030947165.1 Gemmatimonadota bacterium | reverse complement strand
CGCAATCCCTCTCGAGCCAACCTGCGAGACCTCAGAACCGTTTGACCCGGACACGGCCTTGGACCTCGACCTTTCGACCCCACACCTCGCCGCGATTTCAAAGCGAATTGATCGGGTCCTGCGCAAGCGCTCCGCAATCAGCATGCATGGTCTTCAATATCGGCTATGCGAGGTCGGGCGGAGCCGCATCGACACTAGGACGTTACGACGCGCTTTAGAAGAGCTCACTGGGAATGCGCGCCCCCGAAGAGGCCAGGTGCCACGCGGGCCTCGAGAACCGATTAGTGGAATCTTTGTCGCGCCGGATCTTGACCGCAGCGTCGCGCGGCAGCGCTGCGCCGAAATCGAGTCGGGGCTGGAAGCCGTGAGTATCATTGATTGGTCCGACTCCGCCAAATCCTTAGCCGGGCAAATTGGGATGGATTTCATCGCCGAGCGAGAATGGCAGTTGCCGCTACCAGCAACGATTCGACTGCTTTCCAGCAGAGGCCACTTTCCCGCCTATTCGCAGGAGCTTCGTCTCGTCGGCGTCGGTCCTTTGCCAATCGCCGTATGGGTCTCGAACGATTTAGAGTGGATATATCCAGACGATTGGCGGCTGTGGAAATTCCTTCGCGAGACGAATAGTTCGTCCTGCCGTGCACTGATCGTGGCGCGAAAAATCTCACCCGGCACATTTTCTCTCCTAAAAACCGCCGGCGCTATCGGACTGCAGTTCTATTCCATTGTCTCGCCTGTGCTACACTCGCACGAAGTGGAACGCATCGCGGAGAATGCTGGTTGGCCGCACGTACGAGCTGCAGACGACTTCCACAATCATCCGCTGCTGGCCCTCGCAGAGCGCGCGATAAAGACCCTAGCAAGTCGCGAATTGACGATACGACAGAGTGCGATTCTCCAGACATTGACTACGGAAGCGTTAGCCGATCCCGAGCGTTCATCTCCGTTACTTCTACTCGACTGGCACCACGAAGCCCAAATCGATATCCCCTCGCCGTGGCTAGTTGCCGCAGAACGGTGGGGCGATTTTGCGGCCTACTCGAGGAGAGCAAAGACTGTAAGCGATCCATACACCGACGAGTCGTGTCATAAGAGTAAGACGTGAGAACGACTAAAGTACGTTCGATGTCCGCAAGAAGTAGCGCGAGCCGAGCGAAGGCTATCAGAGCCGGCACGAGGATTCGTTAGACGGACGATTGCGTGCACCGACGAGTGCAATGCCCTATGCGTGCCGGCCTTCGTCGGTTCGGTTGCTGACTCGAACGAGGCTCAGCGCTCTCCGAAGGTCGAACGGCTTTTCTCCTGATCCGACGGGGCTGATGTCGAAGCAGCCGAGGCGCCGCTGCTGAATTAGCTCATTAGCAGTGTGTCGCGCCGCCAACCCTCTCGGCGCCCGCGGGCTTATGCGCCATCGTATGTTCAGTCCGAGCGTCGTCGGATCGCGCCTTCGTTTAGTTGGGCGTCATTTAAGGAGTCCCGGCGGGCAGCACGATGAACTCGGCGGGGTCCGGCGCTCGCACATTTCTAACTCATCACCCGTCGGCCATCTAAACGGACCCGGCACTAGGACGCGCTTCGGACGCAAAGGGAGTCGGAGGCGCCGAGATCACGGGAAAGTACGTGACCGCGCGCATCGTCGGGCCGGTGCTTGCCAATGCCCGGATGGAATCGCACGTTCTCAATTCGGTTGGACGGACTCCTCCGTTTGCCGCTTGTCCCAGGCCGTGCCGGTATGCCGTATAACCAGGCTGCTCCAAATTCGCAGTTGATCCGGGCTGCCACGGCGGCACCCGGGGCGGGGAAGGCCGACGCCACGCGGCTTGCGACCGTTGATCGTGCCCGCAAGGGTTGGATCAAGCGCCTTATCGACCTCTCGCGGCGGAATAACCTCCTCTACTACCGCGATCTTGCCACGGGCACGGTGTCACTCGACGGCGCCGATCCGGGGCGGATGGGCGCATTCCTAGCCGGCGAGCCGGTCGCGTTAGCGCAGCTTTTGCCCGACGAGGACGAGGTACGTTTAGCCGCACGCGTCAAGGAAATTCGGCGCCGCGCGACCGCAAACGCGGAAGAGAGGGGACTCGAAACGCTCTTCGTCGGCTACGGTATGGCGACGTGGCCTGTCGACGACGGCGGACGGCCGCCAGAATCCGCCGTGCTTCTACTTCCCGTGACCCTCAACGCTGGGGGGCGTGAGCAACGGAAGGTGACTATCGCGCGTGCAGGCGAGGTGAAAGTCAATCTCGCCCTCCTACACGCGCTCCACGAGGTACATGGGTGCGAAGTTGACAGCGCCGCGCTCGTCGGGGAGGCCGACGACGAGGACGCGGCATTCGACCCTTCCGAGGTATTCCGCCGGTTGACGGTGGCCACGCGTGCTGTATCCGGATTCCGCATTAACACGCGCGCGATTCTCGGGAATTTCTCCTTTCAGAAGATGGCGCTCGTCCGGGACTTGGTCGACGATCTGGATACGCTCGCGGGCCACGATCTGATCGCCGCCATTGCAGGAGACGCGGGCGCACAGGCGGCACTCCGCGACGCGCGACGCGAGGTCGATGTCCGAGAAATCGACCGCACCCCGCCTGCGGCCGAGTTCCTGGTACTCGATGCAGACTCCACCCAACAGCGCGCGATCACTGCGGCGATCGCCGGTCAGCATGGCGTGATTCAGGGACCGCCGGGATGCGGGAAGAGTCAGACGATCGCAAACCTGATCGCGTCGCTCGTTGCTGAAGGGAAGCGGGTGTTGTTTGTCGCAGAGAAGCGTGCCGCACTCGACGTCGTGCATCGTCGTCTTGAGGCGGCGGGGCTGGGTCATGTCGCGCTCGACCTCCACGGCGCCGACGTCCGGCGTAAGGCTGTCATGCGTCGCGTCGGCCATACGCTGGATGTCATCCGCACCACCGCCCCGGCCAAAGCAGAAAGCGTTCACCAACGCGTGTTCACCCAGCGGATTCGCCTCAATGATCACGTCGATCGCACGCATCGGTTGCGGCTTCCGGCGAACCTCAGCGTCTTCGAAATGCAGGGGCGTCTCCTGGAACTCACGAAATCGAGCGACACGGTAGTCACGCGTTGGCGTGGGACCGATCTGAACGAGCTCGGAAAATACCGCGATAATGTGCGTGACCTGCTGGTCGAAGCGGCGGGGTTCGGAGCCCTGTTCGTCGGCGATGATCCGTCTCCATGGGCCGCGGCGAATGTCCCTAACGGTACAGCCGCGCTTAAGGCCTTCGATGCCGCAACCAGTCTTGCCGGACGCGATTGGCCAGAACTCGAGCGGCGGTTCGAAGCGCTTGCGGTCGCAGCGGGTCACGAGGAGCCTTGTTCGCTAACCGACGCCGAGGCGCTCCTATCGCTCTACGAAGGAGTCGCCGCCACCTTGGCCTACTATCGAGCTGACGTATTTCGGGAGGCGGCGATCCTCTCGACCGCACTTGCTCCCGCGACACAGGGCCTGTTCCGTCAGGCTTGGGCGTTACTGACCAACGTCGGCTTCCGGGAGGCGCGTCGGCGGGCGCGCTCGCTCCGGCACGGCGGTAGCGTCAGCTCTGCGAGCATGGCGGCGGAACTTTCGGAGGCCGTCGAGCAATCGCGCGCGTGGGGCGCACGCCATGAAGTAGATCAGGCCCAAATGCCGTCGGTTGCTTCCCTCGACCTGGTTGGCGCCCGCACGCTGTTGACGGCGGTAAAGTCGGCGTTGGGCGTCGTCGCGACAGCGCTGGGACGCGCGAACCTCCCTACGCTCCAGCTCGCTCAGCTAGGACAGCTGCTCAAGGATCTCGCGGCCGACCGGGTAACTCCGACGCGCCTCCCACGCGTGCGGGAGATTGAGCACGCACTTCATGCATTGGGCGCCAGCGGCATCGTGGCAGAGCTTCGCGGTTCAAGACACGCTATGCCGCAAGCTCGGCGTGAAGATGCAATCCGCTGGCCTAAGCGTTTTGAATATGCGTTCCTAGCGTCATGCCTCGATCGAGCCAGAGCAGAGGAGACCGCGCTCGCTGGATTCAACGGGCGGGCGCATGATGCAGTCGTCGAACAATTCTGCGAGGACGATGCCGAGCGGCTAGAGTTGGCGGCGGAACGCGTTCGCCACGCCCACGCCCAGCGCGCCATCGACGCAATGAATTCCTTTCCAAGTCAGGAGGCATTGGTTCGACGCGAGGCCGAGAAAAAGCATTCGCACTTGCCACTTCGGACGCTCCTCGCCCAAGCGCCTGATGTTCTGACTGCGGTATGTCCTTGCTGGATGGCGAGCCCGCTCTCGGTGAGCCAACTGCTGAGCACCGACCGCCGATACTTCGACGTGGTTGTCTTCGACGAAGCGAGTCAAGTATTGCCGGAAGACGCAGTTCCGTCGTTGCTCCGTGCCGGTCAGGTCGTTGTTGCTGGCGACAAGCATCAACTCCCGCCAACTACTTTCTTCGCCGACGGAGGTGGGGAGGTGGAAGAGGACCCCGACCCCTCGGGCACCGTTGGGTTCGAGAGTCTCCTAGATGTCATGTCTGCATTTGTCGCACAATGGCCGCTCGAGTGGCACTACCGGAGTCATGACGAGTCGCTTATCGCATTTTCCAATCGCCACATCTATGGGGGCCGACTCGTCACCTTCCCCGGTGTCGGTGGTGAGCCCGTCGTATCGCACGAACTAGTCATGGGCATTCCCGACTCGGACGGTCAGGAAGAAAGTGCATCACCGGAGGTACAGCGGGTCGTCGAGTTGTGCTTGGATCATGCCGCTACGCGACCGAACGAGACCCTCGGCCTGATTGCGATGGGGATTCCTCACGCGCGGCGGATCGAGGCGGCGCTGGACCGTGCACTGCTATTGCACCCTCAGTTGGACACGTTCTTCGATCAGAGTCGAACAGAGCGCTTCTTCGTTAAGAATCTGGAACGCGTTCAGGGCGATGAGCGCGATGCAATCATCTTTACGGTGGGCTATGGAAAAGACCGATCGGGGAGACTGCTTTACCGGTTCGGTCCCCTCCTGCAGGATAATGGATATCGGCGCCTGAACGTCGCGGTGACGCGTGCGCGTCAGCGGATGAAGGTCGTCTCGTCATTCAGCCATCACGACATGGACCCGTCCCGGTCTTCCTCACGGGGCGTCGAGCTTCTTCGACTCTACCTCGAGTATGCAGCAAGCGGCGGTCGGCGCCTCGGCGACGCGGGAGCGAGCCAAGTGCCTCTTAACTCCTTCGAGCAAGATGTATTCGATGCATTGACCACCCGAGGGATCGCGCTTGAGCCGCAATGGGGTGCGTCGGCCTACCGCATCGACATGGTAGCGAAACATCCCGTGCATCCAGGGCGCTTCGTCCTGGCCATCGAGTGCGACGGAGCGAGCTATCACTCTGCCCCGACTGCACGTGACCGTGACCGACTGCGACAGGAGCATCTGGAGGCGCTCGGCTGGAAGTTCCTTCGCATCTGGTCTACTGATTGGTTTGACCGCCGCGAGGCAGAAATCGAGCGAGCAGTGGCACGCTATCGCGAAGCCGTGGCGTTCGCTGACCGACCGACCCTGGGCGGGTCAGACGCGATGGGCTCCCGGCTTAGCGGCAGCGGTTTGCGGCTGCGAGACAAAGGTCAGGCGCCAATCGGACATGCCCCTGGTAGGGCAACGACCAACCGGCAGTCGACAGACCGCGGTCCGCGGCCTCTCGTTCCGAGGCGGGCAGCGATCTCCGACTACGACTCCTCGGAACTCGCGGCGCTAATCCAGTGGATCGGTCACGACGGGATCAACCGAACCGACGACGAAATCGTCAGCGCAATGGTGGCGGAGCTGGGCTTCGCGCGCCGCGGGTCGCGGATCGAACGCGCCATCCGCGCGGCGCTAGATCGAACGAAGCGAAGGGCGGACAAACTGTGGTCCTAGACCTAGCCATACATCGGCTTGCGACGATGCCGGCGCATCGCGGCCTGCTGCACTCGGAGTTCTGCAGCTGGGGGGCCCGCGGCGAGCTGCTCGGCCAGCATCGGGTCGACTTCGCTGGGCCAGTCCGTGCGGGCCTATGTTAGCCGAATCGCGATTGCAGTGTGGGGACTGAAGTGAGTCCGACCGTAGAGGTGAAGACTCTGTACCACTACACCGGCGTCGACGCGTTTCAGGAGATCGTGTGCTCGGGCAGTATTCGCGCTACTGACAGGCGGTTCGTGAATGACAGGAGCGAGTTTCTGCACGCTGGAGTTGTTCCGGGAGGCCATCGAGGAACGAGCCCTGCAAGACTCGGATCGCCTTGAATTCTATCGGGACCTTCAGGTGGCGCGCGCGACGATCCAAGACCGGCCCATGTTCGTCGCGTCGTTTTCTGAGACGGGGGACTCGTTGAGTCAGTGGCGAAGCTATTGTCCGTCCCGAGGCTACGCGATCGGATTTTCCTTCGAAGCGCTGCGCGCGCGGGCGCAGAAGTCCTTACTGCCGCCGTCGTTCGAACTCGCAAGGTGCGTGTATGATGACGCTGAAAAGCGCAAGGGAGTGGACCGAGTTCTGGGAGCGGCGCTTAACAATGTGGACACCGACCGACAGTTTCACGAGCACTACACGTCAGGCGAGCGCTCGCACATCGAGCCAGCGTTAGATCGTGGAACTAGTGGAAAACGTGCGCTCCTCCGCGATGGCGCCGCATTGGCCGCCATATGCAAGCACTCGGCTTTCCGGGACGAGCGTGAGTGGCGGCTGGTCAGCCTCCCTACTTGGGATAGCCCCCAGCGACGTATTGAAGCGAGCCATTTGCCATGATCGAAATTGAGCACTTGTCGGCGACGAGCCGTTTACAGGCCGCGGATCTGGCAGAACAGCCGCTGTGGTGCGCGCGGCTCTCCCAATTCCGAAGAATAGAACTACGTGCTCCGTTCGGATCCCGGTCGAATTCGGCAAAGACTTGACTCCGTTCACGCATAATGCGGCCGTGGTCGCCGACAACCGCGGTGTGTATTCCGGTGTGTATTCAAGCTTGCAAAACCCGATGTTGTGACTTTGGACTCCGGGCAGATCGCGCCGTCCGCCCTATGAAAAGCGGCATCGTGCCGTGATCCGGAATCCTAGAGGTTCAACTGGAAAGCGTGTGGGCCCGAAAGGGTCTCGCGGGTTCGAATCCCGCCCCATCCGTACGTTAAGTTCCGGTCTTGCCGCGAGTAATAGGATCGGGCTCGGCCTCGCCATTTTGGGCTTTGCGCCGCGCGGTGTGTATCCGCGGTGTGTATTCAACCACTTTTAATGTCGTTGTCATCGCCCCTGCAGTAACAGCACAATCTCTCGTTGCTGAGCCCTTGCCTCGGGAGACCCGGACCCGCCGCGACCCGTACTCCGCAACGCCAGTTGCATGGCCGTCGAACCGTTCTTGTTGCGGATCGCCGGATTGGCCCCGTGGTCGAGAAGTGCCCGGACCGCGCCCGCGCAACGGGTTCGAACGGCGCGGTGCAGGGGAGTGGCCCCGTCCATATTCTGGGCGTTCGGATCAGCGCCGGCTTCAATCAGACACACAATCGTCGCCGCTTGCGCCGTCGGGTCCCACCTGGGCGAACCGGGAACTCCAGTTGCCGCCGCATGCAGCGGCTCAGTCCCACGCCGGTTCTTCGCTCGGACGTGGGCTCCCGCCTTGATCAATCTGTCCGCCATTTCGTGACGATGCGACGCGGCGGCGAAGTGCAACGCCGTGTCGCCGGAATAGATGTACTGCCCTATCTCCTTGATGAAGCACCGGCTGGGGCTCGGCCCTTGCCGTGTTGCTCCCTGTGAGAAGCTCGCCGTCGCAAGTGCTGACGACCCGTCCAACAGTCTGGAAAAACGCGCGCCATCGTTGTCGACGATGGCGTCTACCAATCTTCGCAGAGATTGCTCCAAAGCGCCCGCATCCATGTCGGTGCCCACGAGGGCTACGGCGACAAGGCTACGGGCGCGTACACCCGAAATCCCGGCGTCAGGTAGCCTTCGGGAACCTCGGGAATAGCGCCGTCAAAGGTGAAGCGCACCACCCGCGCGGCGCTCAGTGCGCCCGGCACCAGCACGCCACCAGGAACCGGGAACGTCCACACCGCGCCCACCCCAGGGCCGCCGCTGTCGGCATTCGCCACCGCGAGGTTCCTGAGCCCCAATCCGTTATCGAACGAATCCAGAAAGTGCAGCATGACCGCCCGAAGTGGGCCGCGCAACGGGCGCCCGCTCTGGTTCTCGATCTGCAGGGTCACGGCGTAGCTACGCGCCGTGAAGTCGAGTGTCGTGCTCGACACGCGAAAGCGAATGTCGTGCGTCACATCCTCCATCCCCTTGGGGACCAGCGCCGAGACGATCGAGCTGTCGGTCGCGGCGATCGGGACGGACGGGCCGCGCGCGACCTGCGCCGCGTCCACGCGAAAGCTCGTGTGCCACAGCTGCATCACCCCCGTCTCCCCATTGATCCACGCGGCGTGAAAGAGGCCGGTCGCGTCGGCAACGAGACCCTGAGTATCGCCGCCATTGGGAAAGCGCGCCGGAATCGTGGCGCCGGTCTGAAAGTGGGCGAGATACTGCCCGCTCTGGTCGGAGTTGAGAGAGGTCCCGAAGGTGTCCCAGTTCCGCGGCTCGTTCGTGCACGTCCGCGCGCGACTCAAGCGCTGCGCCGGAAGAAAGTGTTCTCCCCCGTCGGTCGAGATCGCGGCGTACAACTGCCAACATCGCGCGCTCGGATCATCGCGCCGGTCGTTCCAGCTGACGGCGACGACACCCTCTCGATTCACCGCGATCGCCGGATTCGCGATGTCTCCGCGCGGGGCATCGCTCGCGACGGCGTCCCCCCATGTCTTGCCGAAGTCCGAGGTGTGCCATACCCGAACGACGTACCGGTCGATCGTGGGATCGTACGAGGAGGAGGCGAAGTAGACACGGTTCCGATACCGGCCGGAGGACACATCCAAGGCAGTCCGGATGTATCCGGACGCTGCCACCGCGCGAAAGCGCCGCCCGGGACTGCCGGTGACGGTGGTGAGGTACGTCGGCGCGAAGCGGGCTTCGCCGAACGAGTCGCCGCCGTCATCCGACGTCACGAGCCCCGGACTCCGGGCGCTGAGGGAATCACGGGCCAGCCGCTCGATCGTTTGTGCGTCGCCGCGCTGCAACGGAAGGACGAGGAGGCCGCCCGGCGTGACGAGCGGCTCCAGTGGAACGGCATTGAGCGGCGCCTGCGGATCGGCACCGCTCCGGTCGTACCCGACGATGCTGCGGAATGGAAAGGACCGCCCGTCGTCGTCGGAGCGCGCCAGGAACGGTGCGACCGCGCGTTTCCCGTCGCGCGACGGGTAGACACCGGTCCCGGTGAAGTACGTTCGCCCTCCGAATGCACCTCGGCTCTGATCGAACGCCAGCCACTGACGGTCGGCGTCGGGGAGCAGCGTCGTGGAGCTCCAGCTGCGGCCGCCATCGGTCGACCTGCTGACGGCACTTCGGCTGACACCCTTCACGACGGGCAGGGTGGAGAAGAACGACGAGCCGGAACGGGTGATGTAGACGACCGGATCGCCTCCCAACACGACGCTCGTGTCTCCGACCATCCGGCCACGCGCCCAGCTCGTGCCGCCGTCGAAGGACGCGTACGGGTAGGAGCGCACTTCGCCTTTCACGATGACGATCGCGGTCGCAAGGAGGTGCCGCGGATCTCCCGGGTCGACCGCGATGAAGCTCTCCACGTGAGGATGGGTCGCGTTGGCGGCACTGATCTGGTGAGAGCTCAGCAGCTGGATCGCGGGGCTGGCAGGCTGTGCGCCGGCCAGTCGCGCCATCGCCAGGAGCAACAGGACCGTGCAACGCGAGTTGGTCATTGAATCCTCGGGCTTCCGCTCCCAGAATATGCGGTCAACCTGAGCATAAGGTATGCTCGTGAGGGTCGCATTGATAACAGCGGTGGGGTATCTCCGTTCGGAATACCGTCCACGCTCAGGGACCGGTGACAATGCGATCAAGCAGAGAAAAGGAGGCACGGTGACTCATCGTCGCTCCAGCCGGCACGCGCTCTCGCGCGGGTGGTGGCTCGTCCTCGTGGCAGTAGCAGTAGCGTGTCGGTCGGCCGCATCGCCTGCGTCCCGGATGGACGTCGGATCGTCGCCGGCGGCCTCTGGCACGGCCGCGGTGAACGGCACCACACTGTACTACGAGAGCGCCGGCTCCGGCCCCGTCGTCATCCTGCTGCACGGTGGCAACCTGGACCGCCGGACGTGGGACGATCAGTTCGCGGCCCTTGCGGCACACTACCGGGTGGTGCGCTACGACGCGCGTGGCTTCGGACGCTCCGGAGCCGCGAGTGCGCCATTCGCAGCGCACGACGACCCGTTTGCCCTTCTGCAGTATCTGCAGATCAGACACGCTGCCCTTGTCGGTCTGTCACTCGGTGGGCGCATTGCCGTCGACTTCACGCTCGCTCACCCAACGATGGTCGACGGGCTCGTCCTGGCAGGACCCGGCCTCAACGGGTGGCGATGGGGACCGGAGCGCGATACGACATGGCGAACTGACGCGCTCTCCGCACTCGCTCGGGGCGATTCCGTCGCGGCGGCTCTGGCGTGGCTGCGGAGCGACTACATGCGGCCAGCGATGGGCCAACCCGATCTCGCCACGCGGGTCCGGAAGCTCACCGCGGACAACGCCTCATTCTGGATGTGGCGGACGCGCGTGCCGGATCCCGAGCGCGAAGCCTCCCCAGCCGCCCTCGGTCGCTTGGGCGAGATCAAAACGCCGACGCTGCTCATCGTCGGCGGCGAGGACACGCCTGACATTCGAGGGATCGTTGACACGCTGGCGGCCAATATCGCCGGCGCGCGCAAGGTCGTCTACGAGGGAGCCGGCCACATGGTGAATATGGAGCAGCCACATCGATTCACCGACGACGTCCTCGCATTCCTGCAAGTTGTTGCACGCACGCGACACGAGTAGAGGAGGGCTGGATTCGCCGCGCGCCGCCGCGATGGACGGTGCGTATGATACTCGATAGTCTCCCATACAGATTCTTGCAGTGGTTGATGTTTTTGTGCGTGGCGCTGCACAACCTGGAAGAGGCGCTCGCAGCAAGAGCCTCAGATGCTCACCGATCAGAAGGAGCAGGACGGGCTCGGCGTCTTTCTCTCCGGCACTGGGCACACGCTCGCATTCAGCCACAACGGACGCGACGAGGGCTTTGACGCTCTGATGACCGCCACCGCCGAGACGGGGCAAGGGGTCGCGATCATGATCAATGCGAACGACAACTCACGCATGATGCCGCGCCTCGTGTCGTTCATCGCGCACAAGTATGGGTGGCCGAGCGCGTCAGCCTACGTTGCTCCCCCCCCCCGTGGCGGCCGCGGCTCCCGCGGCAACGCTGGAGCGATACGCCGGCCGCTACGAGCTGGCCAACAACCAGATGATCACCTTCGTCGTCGCTGACGGGCACTTCTACTCCTCCTCGGATGGCCTCCCTGACGAAGAGTTCATTCCACTCGGCGCCGGCCACTTCGCGTCCGCCGATCGCCCGGTGCGGTTTGCGGTCACATCGGACTTGCGCGGTGGTGTGACCGGTCTCACCTGGAGCCAGGGCGGTCGCGACCGCCCCGTGCCCCGTATCGGGCCGCTGGTTCACACGCTCACCCGGAGCAGCGACGAGGACCGCGCGCTCACGGCGAAGGTGGAGGCGGCGCTGAGCGCCATGGCGCGGGGCGACTCGGCGACCCTGGCGGCCGCGTCCGCGCTCACGCCGCAGACACGACATGATTTCTCGCGCGGTCCCTGGCCGCCCGCCGTCGGACGGCGGAGCCTCACCTACGTGGCTCGCCAGAGTGCCGTGTCACCCAACATCGAGCGGCACGGGGGGGTCGTGGACAGCATCGTGTACTACACTCTCACGACCGACTCCGGGGTCCGAACCCTGCTCGTCTATCTCACGCGCGAGGGTCTGATCACGGACTTCGACGTCGTGGCGGATTGAGAAGCGGTGATTTCGCCGGCGGATCAGCGGTGTGGAGCCGCCGATCCTAGAACAACTTTCGCGATGTCTCCCGCGAGGTCGCCTCGGTCGGGCGCCCCTTCCAGATTCATCATGGCCGCGATCACGTAGCCCTTCGCCGGGAGCATGTAGAGTATGGCGCTCACACCTGGCGTTCCGCCGCCGTGCGAGACCTCCTGAACGCCATACCAGTCAGAGATCGCCCACCCGAACCCGTAGAATGAGTCCGACGGGCGGGCACTCCCTCGACCGTTCGGCTGCTGGAGCATGAGCTGGCGTGTGCTATCCGCTACCAGCTTGCCCTGCAGATAGGCCTGCGCGAACAGCACCAGGTCCGTGGGCGTCGACACAAAACCACCCGCCGGGATGCGATTGCTCATGTCGTCATGGATGGCGTTGATGAGCTGGCCGTTCCGGTCGAGCACGTAGCCCCGCGCCCGGTGTGAGATCAGCTGCTTCACGTCGTCGAGCTGCGTGCGTGCCATCCCGGCGGCGCGGAATATCCGGCGTGTCACGTAGGCCATGTACGGCTCGCCTGCCGCGCCCTCGATCGCGCAGCCCAGCACGTCGTACCCCGTAGGACGTGTAGCGTGACGCCGTCCCGGGCTCGAAGAGCAGAGAATCGGCCGCGAACGGTGCGAGTGCCGCGGTGATGCTCTCGTAATGCGTGTAGTTGCTCTCCTCGGCCGGCGTCTTGTCGCGGATCCCCGACGCGTGCCAGAGCAGCTGGCGCGCAGTCACCGGCCACCGCTTCACCGGAAAGGCGGCACAGTATTTCTGAATGGGAGCATCGAGGTCGAGTCTGTGTTCTTGCCACAGCTGGAGAACCGCGGTGGCCGTCATGGGTTTGCCAATCGACGCGGTTCGGAATATCGAGGTCGTCGTCGCCGGCACGAAGTTCTCGAGATCGCTGAAACCGTACGCGCGCGCGAAGATCAAACGGTTGCCGAGCCCGATCGCCACCGAGAGGCCGGGCACGTGCTTGGAGGTCATGAACGCCGAGACCGTGGAATCCACGCGTCGGGCCAGACTGTCCGGAAGCGTGTCCACGACCCGCTGGGATTCCAGGGAAGAGCTGGTCGCAACCGAAATGAAGGCCGCGGAGAGCGGAACGCGAACTGAGCGCAGCAATGCCGACGCGATCATTCGGACCGCAAAGCTTCCACCGGGTGCACATTGGCAGCGCGTCGCGCCGGGATCCAGCTCGCAGCGCACACGGCCACTGTCAGGAGGACAACGATCGACCCGAAGGTGACCGGATCTGCCGGAGCCACGCCGAACAGGAGCGACGGTAGCACGCGCGTCGCCGCGAGCGCGGCCATGAGACCGAACGCGCCGCCGATGGCGGCGAGCCGCAATCCCTGCATCACGATCAGCTGGAGCACACTGCTGCGCGATGCGCCGAGCGCAACTCGGATCCCGATCTCGCGCGTGCGCTGAGCCACGCCGAACGCGATCACGCCATACGTGCCCATGGTCGCCAGCGCCAGCGCGACCCCGGCGAACAGCGCGAGGAGCACGGCGCTGAAGCGTGCGAAAGACGTGGCATTTGCCACCCGCGCTTCCATCGTCATGACGTCGTATACCGGAACGTCGGGCACGAGCTCGTGGAGCACCCGACGCGCCACGCCTGCGACCGTGGTCGGATCGCTCGCCGTGCGGAGAAAGAGCATCGTGCGACCGCGTGGCGACTGGTAGTATGAGAGGTAGGCGTCGGGCTTGGGGAGCGAGTCGAGGGTCCCGTAACGCGTGTCGCCCACGACGCCGATCACATAAGCCGTATCCTTGTAGAAGCCGCCCTGGCCGATGCTGACAGGCCGGCCAACGGGATCCTGGCCGGGCCAGAAAGTGCGCGCCGCTGTTTCGTTGACGAGGATGACTTTCGGAGTGCCCAGCCGGTCGGCGTGCGTGAACATCCGCCCGCGCCTGAGCCGCATGCCCATCACGGCTGGCCACTCGGGCGTCACCCAGTGCACGCCCACGTCTGGCTCCGTTCCGGCGGCGACGGGCGGCTTGTCGCGAAACAGGATCACGGTGCCGTTGCATCCACCGTTGAGCGGCGGGCAGTCGCTCATTCCGACAGCGATCACGCCGGGAATCGCCGACATGCGCTCGATCACCTGATCGTAGAAGTGCGGGAGTGAATCGCGACCGACGGCCTGGGGCGCGCCGAACCGCGCCGTTAAGAGGTGGCCGGCATCGAAGCCGGGGTTCACGTCGATCAGGTTGCGCAGGCTCCGGAGCATGAGTCCCGACCCGGCAAGGAGCACGACCGCGAGCGCAATCTCGACGACCGCGATCACGTTGCGGCTCGACAGTCCGTGCACCCCCGACGATCGAGTGGACGCGCTCCCGTCTTTGAGGGAATCGGTGAGCGAGGGGTGCGTAGCCTGGAGCGCGGGAACGAGCCCGAAGAGGAGTCCCGTCGCCAGGGCGAGCGCGCCAGCGAAACATAGTGCTGTGACGTCCAGATGGATCAGCCCGAAGTTTACCGCTCCGATCCCGGACAAGTCGCGCACCCGGAGCGCTCTGCCCGGATCGAGCGCGGCCAGGAGCTTCACGCCCCACCAGGCGACGACAACGCTGGCCGCACCGCCCAAGAGGGCGAGAAGGCTACTCTCCGTCAGCAGCTGTCTGACGAGTCTCCCTCGGCCGGCGCCGATGGCGAGTCGGACCGCGATTTCCCGCCGCCGGCCCGCCGCCCGCACGAGGAACAGGTTGGCCACGTTGGCGCAGGCGATCATCAGCACCAGGGCGACAGCGCCCAACAGCACCAGCAGCGAACGGCGCACAATGGGATCGACGCGCGTCGCATCGAGGGCGCGCGCCATCGCGCCCCAGTGCTCACCCCTGATCTCCGGATGCGGATACGCCTGGTCCACGCGTACCCCGAGTTGCGGGACGATGCGCTGCGCCTGCTCGAGCGAGACCCCCGGCTTGAGACGCGCGACGAGCGTAAACGAGTGACTCCACGCCTGATTGAGCTCCTGAGCCGGAGTGGCCATGAGCGGTGTCCACCATTCGGCACGCCCCGAGAGGCCGCGGAATCCCGGCGGCATGATGCCGACGATCGTGTGCGGTTGCCCGTCGACCACGATCGCGCGGCCGAGCACCGCGGGATCGGCGTTGTAGCGTCGCTTCCACAACTCGTCCGCGAGCATGGCCACGCGAGGGCCGTCCGGGTGCTGGTCCTCCTCGGCGACGAAGTTGCGGCCGAGCGCGGGGCGAACGCCGAGCGTGGTGAGGTAGCGGGCTCCGGCGACCTCGCCCCATAGCCGCTCCGGCTCGCCGTCGCCGGCGATCGTGGACTGGTCGTCGGTGTAGAGCGCCATGTCAGTGAAGAGCTGCTGGGCCTCGCGAAAGGCGGCGAACTTGGGATATGACCACACGACATCGACACGCGCGGGGCTCGATCCTCGCGGCGGGACGGTGAGCCCGACTTTCATCAAGCGGTCGGGCTCGGGGAAGGGGAGAGGCCGGAGCAGCATCGCATTCACGGCGCTGAAGATCGCGGTGTTGGCACCGATGCCGATCGCCAGCGTCAGGATCGCGATCGCGGCGAAGCCGGGGGCGCGCCGGAAGGTGCGCAGCGCGAAGCGGGCATCCTGCTGCGCCATGTCGACGAATCCGAGACCAGCCATCTCGCGCATCTCCTCTTTCAGGTTGGTCACGTTGCCGAAGCGCCGCCGCGCCGCGTGGCGCGCGTCGCCGCCCGAGAGGTCACCGCGCGTGGCGTGCCGTCGCTGCATCTCGTCGAGCGAGAGGTGGAACTCGATCTCCTCGTCGAGCTCGCGCGCATAACGGCTCCGTCCCACAAGGACGCCGATGCGGTGCCGGAGCGCATCGAGCCGGGACACGGAGCGGCGACCGCTCAGGCCCGCCGCATGACGCGGGCGATGGCGACGAGGACGCGGTCGAATCCGGCTCGCTCCTCGCCGAGCTGCCGGCGTCCGGCCGCGGTGATGGTGTAATAGCGGGCTCGTCGTCCGGTGGGAGATTGGCCCCATTTCGACGTCACCCACCCTTTCTTGTGCAACCGCTCGAGCGCCGGATAGAGCGACCCCTGCTCGACGGAGAGTACATCGCCCGACAGCTGCTGGATGTGCTGCGCGATCGCATAGCCGTGCATGCGCTGCACGGTGAGCGTCTGGAGGATCAGCATCTCGAGCGTCCCTTTGAGGAGCTCGCTCTTCCCAGGTCCCGGCACAGGCGCAGCCTTTACATTAGGTAGAATGCCTACACGTAAGTGGTAGATAAGCTACATATAGACGCCCTGTCAAGATGGCATCCCAGGGCCCATGGCTCAGGCGTAGTCGGATCGTCGGACCGCGCGCTCAGTCTCCGTGACTGCGACGCCAGCGCTCGAGCTCACTCACGCGGGCCTCTACCGCCGCCAGTGGATCCGGAGCGAGCGCGGTGACGCTCGGCGCGGACCGAGTCACCGGCTCCGGCCGATCGACACGCGCGGGTGACGCCGTGCTCATGCCCGGCGCCGTGACAGGGCGCGCCGCGACCGCCGGAGTCGCCCGGTGGCGCCGACCAGGAGCGCCGCTCGCGAGCATCCCTCGCATGGAGAGCCAGACGAAGCCGCGCCCGAGCGGCCCGAGCCAGATGAGCCGGAAGAAGCGCTCGCCCGGCGGCATGCGGAAAGGGCTCTTGAGCAGCAGGACGACGCTCATGCCGAGCAAGGCGAATCCGGAAAAGACGAGCACGATCCCGCCGGGCGGAGTCTGGTATCGCGTTGGCCCGATCCGCACGCGCATCGCCAGAGCGGCGCGCACCATCACGATCGACGCGACGAGCATTGCCGCGCCCCACCCGATCGTTGCGTGGCGCCGAGCCCGCGTCACCGGATTGGCGCGCAGCTCCTCCCGGCGAGTCACGCGCTCCGCCATGACCCGTGCGAGCCCGCCCGCGACCTCGGCAGCCGTGTAACCCGCCTCGCCGAGCCGCCGCCCCTCGTTCATCGTCGTGAGCGTGCGCGTGAAGAGGATGGCGAGCAGCCCCACCACCGGCAGCATGATATCCAGGCTCGACATGTTCGCCTGCTGCTGCGCCTGCACCACGAGGTAGATCATGACGAGGAGACCGAGCACGGCGAGCGAGAGCGACGAGAGCTCGCCGGCGAACAGACGAATCGCGAGCGGAATCTCCGGCTCGGCCAACTGCGCGGCGTCGATCTCCTCGACGAGCGCTTCGGCAGTGGGGAATCGGTCGGCGGGATCCTTCCGGACACAGCGGTCAATCGCCTCCGCGAGCGCGCGCGGGAGATCGGGGCGCGACTGCGCGACCGGCGGAATGAGCTCGGTGAGCTGACGCACGAGGATCTTCTGCGCGCTGTCCCCGGTGACCGCCGGTTGCCCGGTGGCCGCGAAGTACGCCGTGAGACCGAGCGCGTACAGGTCGCTGCGTCCATCCACTGCGTCGCCCGACGCCTGCTCGGGACTCATGTACTCGGGGGTGCCCACGACCTCACCCACCCGGGTGAGACTCGTCACCAGCGCCACCTGCGTCATCGAGCGCGAGATGCCGAAGTCCATCACCAGCGCACGGCCCGTGGCGCGCTCCAGCATCACGTTGTCCGGCTTGATGTCGCGATGCACCACGCCCCGCCCATGCGCGTACGCCAGCGCATAGCCCACGTCCTGGATCATGCGGACGAGCTCGCGCACGGGCAGGGGCCCCGCCCGCTCCACGCGTTGCGTGAGTGTCTCCCCCTCGACCAGACCCATCGCGTACGCCAGGTAGTCGTCCGACTCCTCCACCGCGTACACAGGCACGATGTTCGGGTGGGAGAAGCTGGCGGCCGTTCGCGTCTCTCGCAGGAAGCGGTCGCGAAGTCCGGGCTGCGTGGCGAACTCCGGCAGCAGAATCTTGAGTGCCACCGGTCGGTCGAGCTTGAGGTCGCGGGCGAGATATACCGTCCCCATCCCGCCGCGACCGAGCTCGCGCTCCAGGGAGTAGCGATCCCCGAGCGAGCCGCGAATCGAGTCCAGCGAAATGGTGATACCGGGAGGAGGGCTCACGCGACGAATATGCAGGTGGCGCAGGCAACCTCGATACCACCGTGTCGCCTTCTCGCTCGCGGACTCGTCTGCGAATCCCCGAGAGGTTGTGCCAGGGCCGCTGCTGCGTGTCGGTCCGCCACGCCGCCGCGTCAGACCGTCTATCGGCGCGACGTGCGGTCTCCCCTGGGCGTAATGCGCGCAATGTACGCTGCAATACAGCGCGGCATTCGATCTTAGATGCTGTTCGAGGCGATCGACAAGGTGCTGGCCGCCGCCGTGCCGCGCCTGGCCTCTCGAGCGGGTGTGCATGGAAATCGAGGGAGAGCGGGGATCGCACTGCGATCCGGCGATCGTGGATGTCGCGCTGTCCGAGCAGGGGCGGGGTCACATGTCGCTCGGGGACATGTAGTACCCCTGAGGAGCGCACGACGCGCCAGTCACTCCCTCAGCGAGAAACGTCCTCTCTAGCGAGAGGTCAGTCTCGGTTTTTCGGCACCCAGAGCACAGGGATTGCGTTTTGCAGCCCGGTGGCGCCGGCGAAGCGCCCCGAGTCATCACTGTCGTACACGGCGGCGTAGCTGTCGTTGGTCGGAAGGCGTGCCCACCTGCCCGAATTCGGGTTGTAGACCGCCGGATACACCGTTGCTCCGAGCCCGATTCCGGTGAGCGATCCCGCCATGACGCCGCTGTTGTTGATCGTGCGCAGGTCGCTCGTCGCGAAGCCGAGGGGTACGGTGATGACCACCGGGAGGGTCGATCCGCCCGGCCAGAGGACGCTCACGCCTCCCAACTCCCCGAACGCCACACCCGCGACACTGCCGGAGTTGTTCACCTGTCCCAACGCCACGCTCGACGCGACCGCCGGGAGCGTCAGAAGCTGGTAGGAGCCCGGGCCGTACCACCGGAAAGCCTGGACGCCCCTGACGATCCCATTCACGGGATTCAACGCCGTGCCTGCGACGACACCGACGGCGATGGAATTGAAGCGCGCGCCAACGTACCCATTGGGAACGGCGTCGGTGAACAGCTGCCCCCCGAACCAGAGAGCTGGCGTCCTGACACCGGCGACCATGATCGACCCGGCAACGACTCCGGCCGCATCGATGCTCACCGCGCTGCTGCTCTGACCGCCAGGAAGAATGGTCATCGCTCCGTTCTGCCACATGGTCGCATGCGATACGCCGTCGGCATCGATCGAGAACCCGACAGCGACTCCGTTGCTGGCGAGAGCCATCACATTGGAGCTGCCCTGGGGCGCGATGCTCGGGAGAACCGTCAATGTGCCGTTGACCCACAGAGCGGCGTGCACCACGGACGGAAGCGCGCAGAGGAAGACGTTCCCACCCACGACGCCGGAATTGTTCACCGCGTTGGCGCGGCCGCAGCCGTACCCGCCCGTGGGCAATACGATTTCTGAATAGCTCGCCACCGGAACGCCGGAAACCCGAAGCGCAGACAGCGCTGGTGTGGTCGGACCCACCACCCGGTCGGAGGAACAGGCCGCCATGGACGCTGCGGCGAGGACGACCAGAATGCCGCGACCGATCGCGGCGCCCTCCTCATCTCGACCGGTCAAGTGTCTAATGGCGACTCTCAGGTGACTCGATGACGCGCGGGCGGTCTTGCCCGAACGGAAGCGCTGTTAGTTTCCTCTCATTGAAGGATCGGTCGGAACATGGGAAAACTGTAATCTGGGTCACGAATGGCTAAACAGCCGTTGGCCACACCCGGCCGTTCTGGCAGATTTCCTGGGCACGTGAAGCCAAAGGGTCTCGACGCCGCGTCGAGGCCCTCCATCTCACCCTGAGGCACTGGGGCTCCGGTGGCTTCAGCTATTCGGCTCCCACAACCCCGGCTGCGGGCTCGTCAGACTGAATGTCCCGACGATCTCTCTGCGATCGTTGAGCCCGAACACGGTGCCAAAAATGTCGTCGTTCGGCAGTCGAAACCACGCGTTGTGCCCGGTGACGTAGATGGCTGGTGAGACGACCGGGATGGCGCCTACGGCGGTGAGCGACCCGCCGAGCCACCCCCAGTCGTTGATCGCGCGCAGATCGCTGCGGATGAAGCCATCCGGCAATGGCACCGTGACGGGGGACGTCGAGCCGCCGGGCCAGTAGACGCTGTAACTGCCTCCCAACCCCGTGACCACTCCCACGACCATCTGGAAGTCGTTCACCTGGCCGAGGGCGACCGTAGCGGCATCGGAGGGAAGGTCCAATAGCTGATACTGTCCCGGTCCGAACCATCGGAAGGCGCGAACGCTTCTCACGATGCCGTTGATCGGATTGAGCCCGGTCCCCGCCACCACACCCATGGCAATGGAGTTGAAGCGCGCTCCGACGAATCCCGCGGGAAGGGCTTCGGTGATGAGCTGATCGTGCACCCACATCGCCGGAATGCGCACGCCGCCGCTGACGATCGATCCGACGATGACGCCGCCATGGATGTCCGCAGCGGTGCTGCTCTCGCCACCCGGAAGAGGAATCAGCACGCCGTTCCGCCACGCCGTCGCGCGCGCCACGCCGTCGGCATCGGTAGCGAATCCCACTGCCGTACCATCGTCGCCCACGGCCAGAACGTTGGAGCTCCCGTTCGGCGCGAGGGCGGGAAGCACGACCAGATCGCGATTGATCCAGAGGGCGGCGCGGGAGACGAAGCTCGGTCCACACACGAAGACGTTGCCCCCTACGACGCCACCATTGTTGACGTCGTTGGCGCGACCACAGCCGAATTCGCCCGTCGGCAGAGGCAGCCGGGTGTAGTCGGCCACCGGAGCGGTCAGCGCGGCCTGGGCTCGTGGCGACTGGGGCGCGGTGATCGGGGCAGGGCGCGTCAGCTCGCCGGAGCAGCCGGAAAGAATGATCGCTGCCGTCGCGCCGAGCGCGAGACCGAGAGACGACCCAGAGCCAAAGGGGAATTCGCGGGGCATGGATCATCCTCGGGAGACGCGTCCGGAAGGGAGTACGGAATTTCTTAACTACAACCGTTTATGGGGCGCGTCAAGAGAGCTGACGTGGCGCCCGGGACGTCGATCCGCGCTGCCTCCCCCGGGAACGCATGGCGTGCTTATACTCCCCCGATGCCCGACTCGGCGATCTCCGCATTCTTTCGCTCCTCCTCCGCAGACCGCCCACCCTTGCGGATCGGGATCCTCCTGGATGACGTGCGCCTGAGCAGAGCGCTGGCGAGCGTGGTCGAGGACATTCAGGCCTCCAACTTCGCGCGCGTCGAGCTGCTCGTCTTCAATGCCGGGGAGTTGTCCGCTCCCGCTCAGCCGGCGCGCACTCCCTCGCTCGCGTCGCGTGTGTTCGGGATTCTCACCGATGCGCACCGACGCCGCTCGCTGGCCTGGTCTCTCTACACTCGTCTCGACCGGCGCCACGCCCAGCCGATGAATGACCCGCTGGAGAGCGTGGACTGCTCGGCGATGCTCGACGGCATCGATCGGATTCACGTCCATCCCGTCACGAAGCGATTCGAGCATCGATTTCCCGAGACGGCGCTCGCTCACATTCGCTCGGCGCGGCTCGACGTCCTGCTCCGATTCGGATTCAACATTTTGCGTGGCGGGATCCTCGACGCAGCCCGATACGGCGTATGGTCGTTCCACCACGGGGACAACGATCGCTATCGCGGCGGGCCAGCCCATTTCTGGGAGCTCGCGGAGGACAATCCGCTCTCCGGCGTCGTCCTGCAGCGGCTGACCGAAGATCTGGACGCGGGGATCATCCTCGCCAAGTCGCTGTTCGCCACGGAGAGAGGGCTGTCGCTCGCGCGCAATCGCGTTCGACCCTACTTCGGCTCGACGCATCTCGTGATCCAGAAGCTGCGCGAGCTGCACGAGCGCGGCTGGGACTACGTCGAGGAGCATTGCGTGCCCTCCGCGCCGTACGAGGGGAGGCGCCGCATCTATAAGCGTCCGACCAATGGAGAGCTGCTCCGCTGGGCGCTTCCGCGCGTGCTCGGGAAGGCCATCGCTCGATCGGCGCGCTCCTTCACCGCGCGCGAGGAGGTCGAGCACTGGCGGATCGCCATTCGGACCGGGTACCGCGCCCTCGAGGAGGGGAGCCACGACATGTCCGGCTTTCGGTGGATCGAGTCGCCGAGGGGACATTACTACGCGGACCCTTTTCTTCTCGAGCGGGACGGCCGGATCTGGATCTTTTTCGAGGATTTTCTCTACTCGTCCGGGCGCGGCGTCATCTCATGCGCGGCGATCGATTCCGACGGCACCATGGGCCCCTGCCAGGTTGCGCTCGAGACCGCCGGGCATCTGTCGTACCCCTACGTCTTCAGGGAAGGGGAGGCGGAGTACATGATCCCCGAATCGGCGGCGGACGGAGTGGTCCGCCTGTATCGCGCCACGGCGTTCCCGCTGGGCTGGAAGCTTCACGCCGAGCTGTACTGGGGAACGGCGGTGGACACCTCGGTCTGCAAGCACGATGGCGCGTGGTGGTTCTTCACCACACTGCCCGAGCCGCGAGGGCAGGGCGCGCTGCTGGCGCTCTTTCGTGCCGACAGCCTGACGGGCCGATGGGTTGCCCATCCGTTGAGTCCGATCTCGGCGGACGTCCGGCGTGCGCGCGGCGCCGGCAGCATCTTCCGCAGCGGCCACAGCCTCATTCGACCCAGTCAGGATGGCAGCCGGACCTACGGCTACAGCTTTACTCTGAACCGGATCGTGACGCTCTCGCCCACCGAGTACGACGAGCAGGCGATCGCAACCGTCGGCCCGGACTGGGATCCGGAGCTTCTGGGTACTCACAGCTACAACCGTGTCGGCGCGATCGAGGTCACCGATGGTAAGGTGCGGCGACGGAGACGTGATGTCGTGTGACCGGTCGTCGATCGCTGTATCCTCTCCAGCGCATCAGCTGGGCGCGCAACGATCCGCGCGCCATCGCAAACCGCGCTGACGGCTCGAACCGAGGTCCCCCGCCCACGCTGTCCTGCCGGTGGCGGTCACCAGTGAGAGCGCGCACTCCTGCCGTGCAAGCACACGGCCGCCACGGGCCAACAGGAGCACGCGCATGCCTATCTGCACGGGAGGCCCGAGCACACCCCGATAGCGGGCGCTGAGCACAACACGGCCCGTGCCAGGGCCGACGCGGGTGGCGGCCGGAGTGAAAGGGAGGGTGCTCCCGTTTTTCTTGTACCAGCGTACCGTCAGCGTGGCGCTGTCCCCGGTTGCGCGATGGCTGTATCCGACATCGAGCGTCAGCTCCTCGCGGGTGGAGCGCCGCAGCTGCACCGAGATCGAGTCAGCGCGCGCCTGCGCGGCCGCGCCGGGACAGAAGAGGAGGAGCAGGAGTATGCCCACGGTCGGTCATAGTTGCGACGCGTAGCATCGACGCGCAAGCCGCCCATTCACCGCCCCGAAAAAGGGAAGCGCCCGGACGGTGAGAT
>JALYXJ010000054.1 GCA_030947165.1 Gemmatimonadota bacterium | reverse complement strand
GACGGGGGGTGGTGAGTGGGGGCAATGATCGCCCACGGTGTTGACGCTGACAAGTCGAGCACGTCACGCCTCAAGCACTCGGGCAGGTCGCTATAATGAGGTGGCGCCGTCCGACGCGCTTGCACCCCAACATAGCTTTGTGGGCGACCTACCACACGCTGATCCCGCCGCATCCATTGGCGCCCCGAGGCGCCTGAGGCTCGCATGACGACGACCATCCGCACCGCGCCGGCCGCCGGCGCTGACAGCTTCGTTCCGCGCCACGTTGGGCCGAGCGAGCACGAGATTCAGGAGATGCTGGCGACGATCGGCTACTCGTCCCTCGACGAGCTGATCGACGCGACGATCCCGTCGGCGATCCGCCTCCGCCGCCCGCTGGCGATCCATGCCGGTCGCAGCGAGCGCGAGGCCCTCGACGCGATGCGTGCGATCGCCCGAAAGAACCAGCTCTTTCGGTCGTATCTGGGCTACGGCTACAGCGACACCTTCACGCCGCCGGTGATCCAGCGAAACATCCTGGAGAATCCCGGCTGGTACACGGCCTACACGCCGTATCAGGCCGAGATTGCGCAGGGACGACTCGAGGCGCTGCTGAACTTCCAGACCATGGTCATGGACCTGACCGGCCTGGAGATCGCCAACGCCTCACTGCTCGACGAGGGGACGGCCGCCGCCGAGGCGATGTTCATGGCGTCGCAGGCCCGGGGGGGGGGAAGCAGCGACAAGAACACCTTCGTCATCGATGCGCGATGCCACCCACAGACGATCGATGTGGTGCGGACCCGGGCGCACGCGCGCGGGATCGCGACGCAGGTCGGCGACGCGGCCACGACGAGCTTCGGGGCCGAGATCTTCGGGGCGCTACTTTCGTATCCAACGACCGACGGTGCCGTGCTCGACTATCGAGCCGCCGCCGAGAAGGTGCACGCGGTCGGTGGCCTGGTGGTCGCCGCGACCGATCTGATGAGCCTGGTGTTGCTCACGCCGCCGGGTGAGTGGGGCGCCGATGTGGCCGTGGGCAACTCGCAGCGCTTCGGCGTGCCCATGGGATATGGGGGACCGCACGCTGCCTTCTTCGCGACAAAGGACGAGTTCAAGCGCATGCTGCCCGGGCGGATCATCGGCGTGAGCCGGGACGCCGCGGGGCGGCCGGCGCTGCGGATGGCGCTGCAGACGCGGGAACAGCACATCCGCCGGGAGAAGGCGACGAGCAACGTCTGCACGGCGCAGGTGCTGCTCGCGGTGATGGCGAGCATGTACGCGGTGTGGCACGGGCCGGAAGGGCTGACGGCGATCGCGGAGCGGATCCATCGCCACGCGGCGGTTCTCGCGGCGGGGCTCGAACAGCTCGGGCACGCGCTCGCGAGCGACGACTATTTCGATACGCTGTGTGTGGAGCTCTCGGGCGAGGCGGCCGACGCGGTGGTGGCGCGTGCAGCGACGCGCCAGATCAACCTGCGCAAGGCGGGTGCGGATCGCATCATCGTGGCGCTCGACGAGACGGTGACCGACGACGACGTGCAGGCGCTGCTCAGCATCGTGGCCGGCGGTGCTCCCGCGCCGGAGACGGGGCGCCTGGCGAGCGAGGTGGATGACCGGTTCGACGAGCGCTTCGCGCGCACGAGCGCGTTCCTCACGCATCCGGTGTTCAACACGCACCACTCCGAGACCGAGATGCTGCGCTACATGCGCATGCTCGAGTCACGCGACCTGTCGCTCACGCACTCGATGATCCCGCTGGGCAGCTGCACCATGAAGCTGAACGCGACGGCCGAGATGATCCCGGTCACCTGGCCCGAGCTCGGGAAGCTCCATCCCTTCGCGCCGGTGGAGCAGGCGCAAGGGTATCAGGAGCTGTTCCGGAACCTCGAGGCGGCGTTGGCGGAGATCACCGGCTTCGCCGGCGTGTCGCTGCAGCCCAATGCCGGGTCGCAGGGCGAGTACGCCGGGCTGCTCACGATCGCCGCCTATCACAGGTCGCGCGGCGACACGCATCGGACCGTGTGCCTCATCCCGCAGTCGGCGCACGGCACCAACCCGGCGAGCGCGGTGATGGCGGGCATGAGCGTCATCGTCACCAAGACGGACGCCAAGGGCAACATCGACGTGGAGGATCTGCGCGCGAAGGCAGAGGCCAACAAGGACAAGCTGGCGGCGCTGATGGTGACGTACCCGAGCACGCACGGTGTGTTCGAGGAAAGCATCCGGGAGATCTGCGAGATCATTCATCAGAATGGCGGGCAGGTCTACATGGACGGCGCGAACATGAACGCCATGGTCGGGCTGTGCCGGCCGGGCGACATCGGCGCCGACGTCTGCCATCTCAACCTGCACAAGACCTTCTGCATCCCGCATGGCGGCGGTGGGCCCGGCATGGGGCCGATCGGCGTGGCCAAACAGCTCGTGCCGTTTCTCCCGGGTAACCCGATCGTGAATCCGGGGGGGCCGCAGTCGGTCGGCGCGGTGAGCGCCGCTCCGTGGGGCAGCGCGAGTATCCTGCCGATCTCGATGATGTACATCGACATGATGGGTGGCGAGGGACTCGCGTATGCGACCAAGGTCGCGATCCTGAACGCCAACTACATCGCGGCGCGGCTCGATGCGCACTATCCCGTGCTCTACAAGGGCGCGAACGGTCGCGTGGCGCACGAGTGCATCGTGGATCCGCGGGCGCTGAAGGGCAGCGCGGGCATCGAGGTCGAGGACATCACCAAGCGGCTGATCGACTACGGCTTCCATGCGCCCACGGTGAGCTTCCCGGTGGCCGGGACCCTGATGATCGAGCCGACCGAGAGCGAGCCAAAGGGAGAGATCGACCGATTCTGCGATGCGCTCATCGCGATTCGCGAGGAAGTGCGCGCGATCGAGCGCGGGACGTCGGACCGCGACGACAATCCGCTCAAGCATGCGCCGCACACGATGCGGGCGGTGGTGAGCGACGCGTGGACGCACAATTACGGTCGCGAGCAGGCCGCCTTCCCGACGCCGTGGACGCGAGAGCGAAAGTTCTGGCCCGCGGTGGCGCGCATCGAGAGCGCGTACGGCGATCGGCACCTGGTGTGCTCGTGCCTGCCGACGGATGCGTATGCGGAAGACGTGGCCGGCGGCTGAGCGACGAAAAGCGTCCCTCGCAGTTATCCGATCTTTCCGGCGTACGCCCCCGCATCCAGCAGTCCCGATTTCTCCTTCTCGTCGGCGAGCTTCATCTTGATCATCCAGCCGTCGCCATACGGGCTGCTGTTCACGAGTGCCGGCTCGGCGTCGAGGCGCGTGTTGACCTCGAGGATCTCGCCGCTCACCGGCGAGTAGAGCTCCGACACGGCCTTCACCGCCTCGATCGTGCCGAAGACGTCGTGCTTCTTGTACCTGGCGCCGACCTTCGGCAGCTCGACGAAGACGATGTCTCCGAGCTCCCCCTGCGCGAAGTCGGTCACGCCGATGTACACCACGCCCGGCTCGCCCGCCGGCTTGATGTACTCGTGATCCTCCGTATACAGCAGATCCTTCGGAATTTCCGACACGGTGTGCTCCGGCAGTCAGGGAAGTCTCGACGGCGCAGTCTATCCGACCACGGAGCAGTGTCAAGCGGCGGGCGCGACCCTCAGGAGATGCCCGCGGCCTCGACCGTCTCGGCGTCCTCGAGCAGGGCCGACCAGACTTCCGAGACGCGTTGATCGAGCTGCGTGAGGGAGCCCGCGTTGTCGATCACGAAGTCAGCGCGCGCGCGCTTCAGCTCGGCCGGCATCTGCGCGACGATCATCGCCATCGCCTCCGTCTCCCGCAGACCGCGCTCGCGCACGAGGCGCTCCAGGCGCACGGGCCGCGGCGCATCCACGAGCACGATGCGATCGTAGCCCGCCGTCAGGTTGCGCTCGAAGAGCAGCGGGATGTCGCACACGACCAACCGGTCACCGCGCTGGCGCGCCTGCTCGACCAGCGCGATGCGCATCCGTTCCACCTCCGGATGCACGATCGTGTTGAGCTGCTCCAGCTCCAGCGGCTCGCTGAACACGATGCGGCGCAGGGCGCCACGGTCGATCAGTCCGTCGGCGGCGAGGATCGACGTCCCCCAGCGCTCCACGATGGCCGAGTACGCCGACGTCCCTTGCTCGACGGCGCGGCGGGCGAGGACGTCGGCGTCGATGATCGTCGCCCCACGCTCGCTCAGGAGCTGGGCCACGGTGGATTTTCCACTGCCGATGTTGCCGGTGAGGCCGATGAGAAGCATGTCGCCAGGGTCGGGGATCATTGCTCGCCAAGGTAGGGACGGCGGGCTGATGCGGCAAGACATTTTCCGAGTCCGCGGCGCGAGAATCGCTGGTGCACGTTCACGCACCTCTGCAAACACCTGGAGACGCGACGTGGCTATCGGACAGAGCGTGGGCGCCGAGGACGGCACGGCGACTGACGCGCGGTATGCAACCCTCGTCCGGCAGCAGCTTGCCTTGCTCGGCGAGGATCCCGACCGTGAAGGCCTGCTCAAGACGCCGGAGCGCGTCGCCAAGGCCATGGTGTTCCTGACCCGCGGGTGCCACGAGACGCTCGCCTCCGTCGTCGGCGACGCGGTTTTCAATGAAGAGCATCGGAACATGGTCATGGTGCGCGACATCGAGCTGTACTCGTTGTGCGAACATCATCTCCTGCCGTTCTTCGGCAAGGCACATGTCGCGTACATCCCGAACGGCCGCATCGTCGGCCTGTCCAAGCTGCCGCGGCTGGTCGATCACTTCGCGCGACGGCTCCAGGTGCAGGAGCGGCTCACCGAGCAGATCGGCCTGGCTGTGGAAGAGGTGCTGCACCCGCTCGGCGTGGGGGTGGTGATCGAGGCGTATCACCTGTGCATGATGATGCGCGGCGTGGAGAAGCAGAACTCATGCACCATCACCTCGGCGCTGCGCGGCGTATTCCGCGACGACGCCCGCACGCGCGAGGAGTTTCTGGCGCTGGCGCATGCGAATGCCGTGAGAGCGTGAGAGGGTGAGAGGGTGAGAGCGTGAGAGCGTGAGAG
>JALYXJ010000049.1 GCA_030947165.1 Gemmatimonadota bacterium | reverse complement strand
CGCCCACGATCCGCCGCGCAACACCTTGTAATCGGATCCGAAGAACACCTCCGAGTATTCGGCATACGGGAAAGTCTCGAAGCCCGCGTAGCCGGCAAAGTCCGTCGACGTCCACTCCCACACGTCGCCGATCATGCCGTAGCAGCCGATTGGTGAGACATTCCGCTCGTACGCGCCGATCTGGGCGGTCTGAAAGGACAGCTGATCCACGTTCGCCAGTGCTGGCGTCGGGCGCTCATCGCCCCACGGGTAGGCGCGCGAACGATTCGCGGCCGGATCCCACGTGGCGGCCACCTCCCATTCCTGCTCCGTGAGAAGTCGCTTGCCCGCGAAGCGGGCGTACGCCTCCGCCTCGTGAAAGCAGACGTGACACACCGGACGTAGCGGATCGAGAGCCGCCACCAGGTCCATGGAGCGCGCGCTCCATCCGGCCTCGCCACGCTGCCAGTGCTTGGGCGCTCGCGCACCGGACTCGTTCCGCCACGTCCACCCCGCGTCGGACCAGAGCGACCGGTCGTCGTAGCCGCCGTCTTCCACGAAGCGCAGAAACGCGCCGTTGGTCACCGGCGTGACATCGATCCAGAACGGTGCCAGCTCGATCTCGTGGCGTGGGCGCTCATTGTCGTACGACTCGGCACGGTCGTCCGTCCCGATCAGCACGCGTCCTCCGGCGCACCGCACCATCGCTCCTTCGTTGGCGAGGAGGTGACCCCGAGGCGTGTCCCAGGCGCGCGGGGCCGCGAAGGGAGCGCCACTCTTGAGCTGCAGCGTCTGGAGAATCGTCTCCTGATGCTGGCTCTCGTGCTGCGCGACCATGCGCACCACGTACCCGTCGCGCAGGAGGGGCGACTCCGCATCGAACGACGTATCGGCCAACCGGCGGCGTACCTCATCGCGGACGCGTGCCAGCTCGGTGCGGGCTTCGTCGAGCGTGGGCAGCGCCAGCGCGCCGCGCGTCGCGCGCGGATGGGCGAACGGATCGTAGGTGCCCGGCATCTCGGAGAACTCGATCGGCCCGGCGGTGTTGCGGAGCAGCCAGAGGTTCTCGAACGCCGCGATGTGGCCAAGGTCCCAGATGATGGGGCTCATCAAGGCGTCGTGCTGCGCGGCCGCATCCGCGTCGCTGAGGGGGGCGATGATGGCGAGGGTATGTTCGCGCGCCGCCTCGAGCGCAGCCAGGGCGCGCCGCACGCGATCTGCGCTCACCACGGATGCGGCATTGGACGATGTGGGTGGGCGTAGCATGGTGGGCATACGATCTCTCCGAGGCGGATCCCTGACGCAGTTGTGGGCAAACCCTGATCCACGAACTCGGCCACTCAGTCGCCGGTTCGCCGGCGCGGTCAGCCCCTGCCCAGGGCGCGATGCACCTGCGCGGCCGCGCGCCGCCCGCTGGCAATGGCCCCGTGAACCGTGCCGTTCCGCCCGTCGGCGTCCGTCGCCTCCCCGGCGAAGAACAGGGTGCCTTCGACTGGCCGGGCCAGCGCCTTGGCGGCGTCGCTGCCGCCCACGAGCGGATAGCTGTAGGCGCCGCGCGAGAAGGGATCGTGGGTCCAGTCGTGTACGAACGTGCGCACGAGATGCCGGTCGATGAGACGCGTCGTCACACCGAAGACGTCCGCCAGCGACCGTAGCGCCCGCGACGCGAAGCGGGCGGGGTACGTGGCGAGCGCGATGGCCGCCGGCCCGCCCGCCCATCCGGTGAGCAGCCCGGTCCGCAGCGGATACGACGTCCACCAGCCGGGCACGTCTACCCCGCGAGCCTGGACGAACGCTGCGCTCGCGAGCTGCGTGTGCCGCCGTTCGCCCAGCAGCTCCACGAGCGGCCTATCGAGCAATACGCCGATGCGCTGCACCTGACCCATCGCCAGGCGCGATGCCGCGCGGCGCACCGCCGATATCTCCGGCGTGAAGGCGATCGGCCCCCGACCACGCGCCTGGGGATGCAGCAGCGAGATCGGGATGGTCACGATGACCGCCTTGGCTGTCAGCGTCGTCGACATCCCGCTCGCGCTCCTCGCGGTCACCTGCGCTCGTCCGCGCGACCACTCGATGGCCGACACCACCTGGCCGAGTCGCACGGAGCTCTGCACGGGCGACGCGAGCCACGCCGGGATCGTCGCGTAGCCATCGAGCAGGCGACCGATGCGTTCCTCGGATTCGCTCTCGCCCGGGTTTCCACCCGCGGCCACGGCGCGCTCACTGATGCGGTCCAGCTCCGCGGCGTGAAATCCTTCCACGAACTCGCACGCAAGGCGTCGATCCTCGGCGAAGCGATGACCTCCGGGCCGCTCCGACATGAGTGCGGAGAGCGGCCGATCGGGCGTCCGCGATGCGCTCGCCTGTCCGAGCACGCGGTTCAGCCGTTGAAAGAAATCATCGAGGCGGGTGAATCGCCCGTGTGCGGCCTGCCAGCGGTCGCCGTCGATCGCGACCGCGGTGAGCCTCTCAGCGTCGGCGATCTCGCGGACCTCCGGCGCGTCGCCATGCAGGAACTCGGCGCCCAGCTCGATCGGCACCGACGCTTTGGGGTGGTGCGCCGTGTAGATGCGGCCGCCGATTCGCCGGCGCGCCTCGAGCACGACGGCGCGAACGCCGTCCTCGCGCAGATGGCGCGCGGCCGCCAGGCCTGCGA
>JALYXJ010000044.1 GCA_030947165.1 Gemmatimonadota bacterium | reverse complement strand
GGTGACGCTCACGCGGTTCATGTCGCTCGACTCCATCAAGGTCGTGGCGCGGCGGTCGCAATACCGCGACTTCGAGAAGCGAGCCAGGCGTGGAGGCTTCGGCCGCTTCCTGACGGAGGAGGACCTGGAGAAGCGCAATCTGCACGAGATGACCGACCTCGTCCGCACGATGCCGGGCTTCCGGGTGGAGGGGGCCGGGTTCAACGCGAAGGTCGTGAGCTCGCGCGGACCGAGCTCGTTTCGTCAGGCCGCCTGTGAGACGAACGTCGTCATCGACGGCCTGCAGCACCAGGACATCAACCTGATTGCCCCGCAGGACGTCGGCGCCATGGAGGCCTACAGCTCCTCCGTCAGCGCGCCGATGCAGTACGATTCGCACTGCGGGGTGATTGTGATTTGGACGAAACGATGAAGACGTGAGAGCGTGAAAGCGTTCTCACGCCCTTCACCGTTCCTCCATGAACGGATATCGATAGTCCGTCGGCGGCGAGAAGGTCTCCTTGATGCTGCGTGCGCTGACCCAGCGCACGAGGTTCAGCTTGGAGCCCGCCTTGTCGTTCGTCCCCGAGCCGCGCGCCCCGCCGAACGGCTGCTGGCCCACCACGGCCCCGGTGGGCTTGTCGTTCACGTAGAAGTTCCCCGCGGCGTTGCGCAGCGCCATCATCGCCTCGCGGACGGCGCGGCGGTCGCGCGCGAACACGGCGCCGGTCAGCGCATACGCCGTGGTCGTGTCGATGATGCGGAGGGTGTCGGCCCATCTGGCGTCGTCGTACACGTGCACGGTGACCACCGGACCGAAGATCTCCTCGCACAGCAGGCGGTAGCGGGGATCGTCCGTCTCCACGAGCGTCGGATGCACGAAGTAGCCGTCCTTTCCGTCCACCGTGCCGCCCGCCACCACGGTGGCATTCCGCTTCGCGTCGTCCACGTACTCGGAGATCTTGGTGAATGCCTTCTTGTCGATCACGGCGCCCATGAAGTTCCGGAAGTCGGTCACGTCGCCGATCGTCATGTCGTCCATCATCGCGACGGTGCGCTCGCGGACCTCCTTCCAGAGCGAGCGCGGGACGTACACTCGGCTCGCCGCCGAGCACTTCTGGCCCTGGTACTCGAAGCCGCCTCGCGCAATTGCGACCGCGAGCGCCTGCGGGTCGCCCGACGGATGCGCGACGATGAAGTCCTTGCCCCCCGTCTCACCCACGATGCGCGGGTAGTTCGCATAGCGGGACATGCTCGTCCCGATCGTCTGCCACATGTTGTTGAACACCGCGGTGCTGCCGGTGAAGTGCAGGCCGGTGAAGTCGCGGTGCGTGAGCGCCACATTGGAGATCTGCGCCGCGTCGCCCGGGACGAAGTTGATCACGCCGGGCGGCAGCCCGGCCTCCTCCAGCAGCTTCATGAGGTAGTAGGCCGAGAGCATCGCCGACGCCGCCGGCTTCCAGAGCACGGTGTTGCCCATCAGCGCCGGCGCGGTGGGCAGATTGCCCGCGATCGACGTGAAGTTGAACGGGGTCACCGCGTAGACGAAGCCCTCGAGCGGGCGGTAGTCGAGCTGGTTCCACATCGTGTTGTTGCTGATAGGCTGCTCGTCGTGCAGCTCCTGGGCGTAATGGGGATTGAAGCGCCAGAAGTCGATCAGCTCGCACGCCGAATCGATCTCCGCCTGGAACGCGGTCTTCGACTGGCCGAGCATCGTCGCCGCATTGATCGTCTGCCGCCAGGTGGTGGTGAGCAGCTCGGCGGCGCGCAGGAACACGGCGGCGCGATCTTCCCACGCCCAATTCGCCCAGTCGGCGCCCGCTCGCCTGGCCGCGGCGATCGCCTGCGTCACGTGCTCGGGCGTCGCCCGATGCCAGTCGGCGAGCACGTGCTTGTGGTCGTGCGGCATCACGCTGTGCGCGACGTCGCCGGTGCGAATCTCCTTGCCGCCGATGATGATCGGGATGTCCACCCGCTCCCTGGCCATGCTCGCGAGCCGCGCCTTGAGCGCGAGCTTCTCCGGTGAGCCTGGCGCGTAGCTGCGCACCGGCTCGTTCACGGGTGGCGGCACTCGGCGCGTGCCGGAGAAGCCGGCGAGCGGGGCGTCGGGTGGCTGGATCGCCTCGAGTGCTTGCCGCGACTCGGCGGCGGCAGCGACGGCTGGTGCGGAACGGTCGGATGCGACAGGAGCGGCCATGGTGCGATACAGGCAGAGGGTAGCGAGCCGTGGTGCCAACCCCTGAAGATAGTCGATCCCGACCGGTACGACGCGGATGACGGCCTGCCGCGCGCCGCGCTATTCTGCGTGATGCTCTCAGTTCCGCTCAGGTGCCGCTACGCGCTGATTGCGCTCGCCGTGTCCGCCTGCGCGCCCGCGCCGGTGGACTGGGCGGCCGAGCGCACCGTCGTGGCGGGCGATGACAGCGCGCTCGTCCTGCAGCCCGACGGCGGCCTCACGCCCGATACGATGGCGGCACTCCGAGGCAGGATGTCCAGGCCGGCAGGGCCAGCCTGCCCGGGCTCGCTGCGGGTCGCGAGCGTGCGCGGCACGCAGCACGCCGTCTGGTGGGCCCCGCGGTCGGACAGCACGGCGCGCCTGATGGCCGCCCACTCCGCCGACGTGGGCCGGGTGTGGAGCACTCCGGTGTCCGTGGACACCACGGACGTCGGCGTCACCGGCTGTCGTCGCGAGCCCCCGGCCATCGCCGCCGACTCGGCGAGCGGCTACGTGCACGTCACCTACGCACTCCAGGCCAGGGAAGGCCCGGGCCTCTTCTTCTCGCATTCCATGGACGGCGGCGCAAGCTTTCACGCACCCGTGCCGATCCTGTATGGGGAGCGGCTCGGCCGCACCAGTGTCGCCGTCGACGGCGATCTGGTCGTCGTCGGCTTCGAGGACCCGAACAGCATCACCCCTCGCATCGGCCTGGCCATCTCACACACCATGGGGCACATCTTCGAGGACCGGATCGTGCCCGTGTCGGACGACCATGGCATCGCGAGCAACCCGCTCACGGCTGTGCGTGGTCGCCGCGTGGCGGTGGCATGGGAACAGCGTGGCAACGAGAATGCCCCCGCTGCCATGGCCGTCCGGGCCGGCCTGTTACGTTAACTTCACCCATGCGCGTTCTCTTCGCCGACGACGACGTCGTCGCCCGTACCCTCCTCGCGGCCGTTCTCACCGATCTCGGTCACGAGCCGGTGGCCGCCGAGGACGGCGAGCACGCGTGGACGATGTACCAGCAGGCGCCGGTGCCCCTCGTCGTGCTCGACATCAGCATGCCGAAGCTCGACGGGCTCACCGTCTGCCGCCTGATTCGCGAGCACGAGGCGGG
>JALYXJ010000027.1 GCA_030947165.1 Gemmatimonadota bacterium | reverse complement strand
GCGCGTGCAACCTTTCGCAACTGGGACTATCCGATCCGGCGGCAGATCTTCGCCGGCTTTCGCTGCGCGCGCGATGCCTGAGCCGGCGACCGCGACGGCCCGGGTCAGCGCTGCCAACCCCGCGACGCTGCGCATGCTCGCCGACGTGCGCGGTGGACTGCGCGCGCCACAGAAGGAGCTGCCGCCCACCTACTTCTACGATGCGTACGGCTCGCGCCTGTTCGACGAGATCACACGCCTCCCCGAGTACTATCCGACGCGCGCCGAGCGCGCGCTCCTCGTGGAGCGGGCGACCGAGATCGTGGAGCTCACTCGGCCGCGGGCGCTGGCCGAGCTGGGCGCCGGCACGGCCGACAAGTCGCGCATCCTGCTGCGCGCGCTCACAAAGACCCGCGTCGCCGAATATCTCCCGATCGACGTGGATGGGGAGACGCTGCGCGCCACCGCGGAGTCGCTGCGAGAGGAGTTTCCGACGCTCGTCGTGAGTCCGATCGTCGCCGACATGCGCGACGACGTCCGCGCGGCCGGCGCCCGACATCCCCTGCTCTACGCGTTTCTCGGGAGCACGATCGGCAACTTCGCTCCCCCTGACGCGGCAGCCCTGCTACGGCGCATTCGCCGGTCGCTGCGTCCGACCGATCGCCTGCTCCTCGGCGTGGACCTGGTGAAGGACGTCGCCGCCCTCGAAGCGGCGTACAACGACGCTCGCGGCGTGACGGCCGAGTTCAATCGCAACGTGCTTCGCGTGCTGAATCGCGAGCTGGGCGCGACCTTCGACCTCACGGCGTTCGCGCACCGCGCCTTCTACGACTCCGAGCAGCGCCGGATCGAGATGCATCTCGTGGCCTGCTCCGCGCAATGCGTGCACGTCCCGGGGATCGGCATGGTGGCGATCGCCGCCGGCGAGTCGATCCGCACGGAGATCAGCTGCAAGTATGATGAAAGCTCGGTGCGCACGCTTCTCGCCGCGTCGGGATTCGCGCTCGCGCGGTGGATGCCCGACGCGGCGCGCCAGTTCGCGCTCGTCCTCGCCGAGCCCGCGGCGTGAGCCTCGCGGCGCGGGTGGAATCGTACCTGCGTGCGGAATGCTTTCGCGCGCCGGCGGACGGCGCGCCACTGCGCTTCGGGGCGGAGCTGGAGCTGCTCGCGCTCGATGCGTCAACGCGTCGCGTGGCACTCATCCGTGCGGGCAGTGGTCGCGGCACGCACGACGTGGCAGGCGCCGTCGCGGCGCGCTGTGGCTGGACAGAGCAGCGCTCCGACAAGGGCACCTCCCGATTCGTTGCGTCAGGCGGCGGTGCCCTCACCTTCGAACCCGGTGGTCAGCTCGAGTACGCGAGTGGCGTGCACGCCACGATCGACGGCGTCGTCGGCGAGTTGGCTGGAGTGCAGCGGATGCTCGAGGAGGAGGCGGCACGGCGCGGTATCATGCTGCTCGCCGTGGGCGTCGATCCGGAGAATGGTGCGGCCGACGCCCCGTTCCAACTGGAGGCGGTGCGGTACCGCCGCATGGCCGCGTACTTCGATCGGATCGGGCCGCACGGAGCGCGCATGATGCGACAGACAGCCAGTCTGCAGCTCTGCCTCGGCGGTACGGATCCCGTGGCGGGGTGGCGAGTGTCGAATGCGATCGCACCATGGCTGGTCGCATTGTTCGCGAACTCGCCGCGCTACGCCGGCCACGACGCGGGCTGCGCGAGCTATCGCGCCGAGATCTGGCGCGGTGTCGATCCGCGGCGCACCGGGATCTTTGAGGGGTGTGAGCCGCTGCGCGAGTACGCCGCGTTCGCACTCGCGGCGCCGGCATTTCTCGTCGGTGCGGACGACCAACCTGCGATGCCGTTCGGCGAGCTGGACGACGGCGCGACGTCGGACGCGGACCTCGCGACCCATCTCTCCACGCTGTTTCCCGAGGTACGCCCGCGGGGATATCTCGAGCTTCGGTCGATCGACTCCGTGGAGGCGACCCAGCATGCCGCCGCGATGGTGCTTGCCGCCGGCATCATCGGTGACGACGTCGCATCAGCTGAAGCGCTGGAGCTGCTCGGAGATCCCGACCCGTCGCTGTTGCATGCGGCCGGCCGCTCGGCGCTCGCCGATCCGGTGTTGTCGCGTCACGTGCACGACCTGATCGAGATCGCGATCGCGGGGTGCGCGCGTCGGGGCACGACGATGATCAGCGAGTCGCTGCTGGAGGAGGGCGGCTCAGTGCTTCTCGAGCGGGCCTCGTCCACCCCCGTGCTGCGCTAGTCGTCGTCGTCGCCGCCGATCGCCGACTTGGGACCGGAGCTCCGCCCTCGCTGCTCGGCCTCGAGCGAGCGCGTGTCCGTGTCACCGGTGCCCGCGAGACCGCTGCGGCGACCAGCCGGCTCGGCGGCGCGGCGCAACTGATCGAGATCGGCCTCAGGGAGTGCGTCCCAGGCCGGTGGCACCTGCGTCAGCGAGAGTCGCCGCCGGTCCTTGCCGTCCGTGCGCTCGAAGCACAACCAGCCGCCCTGATATGAGACGCCCAGCGTGCCCGCGCCGGTAGAGGGCGTCACGGGCCAGACGCGCCACTCGTTGCCATTACGGTCGGTGTATGTGCGGAGAGCCATGGCTGTCTTGTAGGGTGAGACCGCGACTCCGCGCGCGCAACACAGGGTGCTGAGTCCGACAGTATGGCTGTGCCGGGCAAATCATGTACCGTTTCCAGGCCGCTGTGAACTGTGAGGAAGGTCACTTTCGCAGCGGCCCCAGCCAGGTGCTGTCGCCAACGTGATCGCAGTGCTCGTAGACCCGAACGGCTGACGCATGTGGAACGCCCCTCGCAAGGGGAAGGCGCAATGCTCCGACGCACTTCCACGGTCCTGCTCGCCATTTCCTTCCTTGCGACACTCGCCGGTTGCCGGGGCGCGCCCAGCAAGGCGGAGGCACTCGACGCGATACGCGCCGCGACACCGGGGCTCGATACCTCCACGGCGTTCGCGCGGGTCTGGCAGGACGGCCCACCCTGGTTCTCCTGCGCCGAGGTGCTGCTGAAGATCGGGTCGCGGAGCGATGCGCGGGTGGTATACGACCAGGTGGGCAACTGGCGGCCCCTCGTGGTCTCCGGCTGGCTCGTGCTCCGCGACACCGCCCGCGGCATCGTGAGCGACCCGGGGTGGTGCACGGGGAAACTCGCGGACGAGGCAACGCGCAGCGCCGGCGGTTGGGTACCGATCGTCGGTGATTCGTTTCCGACCGGAAACCTGCGGCGTGGCTGGCGGGTGCCGATCGGTCGAAGGCGACTCGCCGTGACGTCGACGCCAAAGCGAATCGGGACCGACTCGGCGACGGTGGAATACGTGGAGACGATCCAGACCAACGCGAACGGCGCAGCGATGGGCGCCGACCGCGACAGCGCGCATGCCGTGGCGCTGCTGAGACGCATGCAGGGTCGCTGGCGCGTGGCGTCGACGTCGCCCAGGTCGGTGGTGGGCATGACGGGCGTGGTACGCTGAGTGAATGTTGCGGAGCCGGGCGTCATGACCACGCCCTATCACCTCCAGGAGCTTGCCATTGCGCGCGACCCGACGAATCGCGCTCTCCATGCCGCCCATCTGTTCCAGCGACCGTGCCATTCTCGACATCGGGTGCGGCGCGGGGCAAACACTGATCGCGTCGGAGCTCGGCGGCGATCGCACGCTGGTGGGTGTGGACATCGACGAGGAAGCGCTCGCGCTCGGAAGTGAAGCAGCACGCACGAAGCCCCGCATCGGTGCACCGTTGCGGGGCTGTCATTCCTGGGTGCTCCGATCATCCGGAGAGATCACCGCATGTAGACGGCGGCTACGCCTTGATCGGTGAGCGTGAGCGTCCCCCCGCTGACCGATCCGGAAATCGCGCCGCTCGTGGTGCTGTTCAACGTGATCGCCGTTCCGTTGCGCGTGTACGTGCCGCCGTCCGTGTTCGCGCTGGTCGTGACCTGCCCGTTGGTCGTTGTCCGGTCGTGCCACAATTCCGACCAGGTGCCGGCGTCGTTCAATGAGATCGCGTCGTCGGTGATCTCGTACTTGTTGGAGCCGCTCTGGGCGACGATGTACGGCAGCGGGCTGCCGTTCACGGTACGAAGGGAGTAGGACCCGGCGATGCTGGCGTTCGGGTCGGTGCCGCTGTCGCCGCTGCAGGCGGCGAGTGCGGCGAGAGCCAGGAGAAAGAGAGCACGGCGCATAGCAGCTCTGGTCTGGAAGGTGGGCACAAGCCCGAGAAGGTTGCCAACTCCGTGTGGGGAGGACGCAAATCCTCATCCACTGGAGAGGCCGTCGCGTCTTCCGTTGGAGTGGTGCGGCGAGCCACGCAGAGGCGGCGAGCGAAGCCAAGAGAGTTCTTTGAGCGCGTAGTCTCGCCGGATGAGCACGTTGTTCCGTCCACGACTGGACGCACGAAACCCCGCAACCGAGAACCCGTTGCGGGGCTTTGAGGTGAGACAATGGGCCTGGGTAGAGTTGAACTACCGACCTCACGCTTATCAGGCGTGCGCTCTAACCACCTGAGCTACAGGCCCGGTCGCTGCCAGCGTTGGAAAGTAGTCGGCATGATGAGGAGCGTCAACGCTTTGCGTATCGTGGTGCGATGCGGTGCGTCGCGCGCCCGAGGCCGCACTGTCGACAACGCCAAACGCGCCGCGGCTCGAGGAGCCGCGGCGCGTTTGGATATATGAGCAATCGAGTGTGTGTGCTGTGGATGGCGCGACTACGAGATGCTTTCCTCCCGACACTGACGTGCGGGATTACTCGCGATCCGTTAAGGAGGTGATCCAGCCGCAGGTTCCCCTACGGCTACCTTGTTACGACTTCGCCCCAGTCACTGCGCTCG
>JALYXJ010000026.1 GCA_030947165.1 Gemmatimonadota bacterium | reverse complement strand
GCGCTGGAGCGCGCGCGCGCCGCGCTCAGCGCCGGCCGGAACGACGAGGCGCTCAGCGCCGCTCGTGCCGCCGCCAGCGCCGACCCCGCCTCGGCCGAAGCGCACCGCCTGGCCGCGCGCGCGCTCGGCCTGTTGAATCGCCCAACCGATGCCGTGGACGCGCTGCGCCGCGCCGTGCAGGCGGATCCGCTCACGCCGGCCATCCACCTCGACCTCGGGTTCGCCGCCGTTCGCGTCGGTGACTTCGCGAACGCGCGAGCGAGCTGGGAACATTTTCTCCGCCTCGCCCCTGGCTCGCCCGACGTGGGACGGGTGAACGCCGCGCTCGAGACGCTCACCCGCATGATGTATCTGCTCGAGGCGCACGCCGATGTCTGACGACGTCAGCCGCCTCAGCGACGAGCTGGCCCGCGATCCGGCCAGCCGCGTCTTCGTCCCCCTTGGCGAGGCCCTGCGCAAGCAGGGGCAGCTCGATCTCGCGCTCAAGGTGACGATGCGCGGGCTCGAGCGGCATCCGCACTTCGCCGATGCGCACGACCTGCTCGCGCGCATCGCCGTGGACCGCGGCGAGATGGAGCGGGCGTTCGACGAGTGGGACATGGTGCTGCGCCTCACCCCCGACCATCTGGGGGCGCTGCGCGGCATGGGCTTCGTGTGCTTCCAGCAGGGACGGCTTGCCGAGGCGGAGCAGTACCTGAGCGTCGCCGTCGCCGCGGGAGACAGCGACGAAGGACTGGCACTCGCCCTCGCCAATGTGCGCGCCAGCCGGGAGCATGTGGCGGGTACGCCGGCCGCCCTTGGCGGGAGCGGTGGCGCCGAACCGGCCGCGCTCCCGCCGGGCACGGCGCGGGACCCGCACTTCCTGTTCGCCGACGTTTTGACTGAAGCCGAGCAGACGGCCCTTCTTCTGGATGCCGAGGGGTTCGTGCTCGCCGGCGCCTACGTGTCGTACGACGGGCGCGACGTGGCACAGGAGGTGGGAGCCGAGCTCAGTGGCGTGACCGATGCCGCCCGCCGCGCGACGCGGCATCTCAGCCTTGGCGAATGGACGTCGATCGTGTTCGAGACCGAGGTCGCGGTGGTGGCCATGGCGCCCTCCGCCGGCGACGGGCTGCTCGTCATCGCGACGTCGCGTACCACGCCGCTGGGACTCGTGCGCCGCCTGCTCGACCGCTGCAGTGATCGCGCGCGCCGCTGGCTGGGGGGACGGCTCTGATGTCGCCGCCGACCCCATTCGCCAACATGCTCGACGCGCTCACCAAGCAGCGTGGGGTCACCGCCGCGCTCGTCGTCAGCGAGCGCGATGGCATCGTGGTGGATTCGAATCTCCAGATCGGCCAGGATGGCGACAAGGTCGCCGCGCTCGCGGCCTCGCTCTATCGGAAAGCGCGCCTGTCGGCCCGTGCCGCCGGGATGGGCGCTGTGTCGTTCATGCAGCTGGAAGCCGCGGGGGGCCGGCTGTGCGCGATCGGCGGTGGAGACCTGGTCCTGGTGGTCGTGGCCGAAGCGGCCGTGAATGTGGGGCTCGTGCGGGTGGAGCTGCTCAAGGCGATCGCCGACCTCACGGCGCTGGGAGGCGGCCGCCCATGAACAACATCACCGTGGTGGAGTCGTGGATCGAGGCGCCGCTCAAGCAATTCGTCACGGACGCGAGCGCCGAGCTGGCCCTGCTGCTCCACCCGAGCGGCCAGGTGCTGGCGCAGCATGGGTTTGCGCGCGCGGTCGACGTGATGTCGGCCTGCGCGCTCGCCGCGGGCATTCATGCGTCGTCCGGGGAGCTGGGTCGTCTATTGGATGGACGTCCCTTTCGCGGGTTGCACCACGTAGGGCGAGAGCGTCAAATATTTCTAGCCGAAGCTCTCTCTCCGCGCGGGTCGTACATTTTCTTGACGGTGTTCGGGTCGGAGAGCTCCCTCGGGATCGTCCGACTCTACTTCGATGAGCTGGTCAAGGCCCTCACCGCCGCCGCGCCGAAAGACGTGGCACCCGTTGCACCCGCGCTCGCCGAGCATTTCGAGCGCGATCTGAACCACAATCTCGCCGTTCTGTTCGGGCGCGTTTAGCCCACTCTCCGCACCAACCCCGCCCTTCGTGTCGCTCGTCAACTACGCCACACGCGAGATAACGTGCAAGATCGTCTACTACGGGCCTGGTCGCTCGGGGAAGACGACGAACTTGCATTACATCTATGGGCAGGTGCCGGAGGACCGGAAGGGCAAGATGGTGTCGCTTGCCACACAGACGGACCGCACGCTCTTCTTCGATTTCCTGCCGCTCGACCTCGGCTCCATCTCGGGGTTCACGACGAAATTCCAGCTCTACACCGTGCCCGGACAGGTCTACTATCAGGCGACGCGCCGGCTCGTGCTGCAGGGCGCCGACGGCGTGGTCTTCGTGGCCGACAGCCAGGCGCGTCAGCTCGAGGAGAACATCGAGAGCTTCCAGGATCTCCACGCCAACCTCTCGGAGCAGGGCGTCGACCCGCGCGGGATGCCGCTCGTGGTGCAGTACAACAAGCAGGACCTGCCCAAGGAGCTGATTCTGCCGGTGTCCGAGCTGTCCGAGGCGATCAACTTCCGCGGCTCCCCCGAGTTCTCGGCGGACGCGTTGCACGGCCCCGGTGTGTTTGAGACGCTGCGCGGGATCTCCGAGCTCGTGCTGCGTCGCCTGAGCGCGAACACGACCACCGCCGAGGGGGCGGGGTCCAGGTAGGAATGCGAGTCGACAAGCGGGCGCGGTTCGACAACTACATCGTCGGCTCGGCCAACCGGCTGGCCGTCGCGGCTGCGCATGCGGTGGCGGATGCCCCCGGCGCGGTGTACAACCCGCTCTTCATCTACAGCGGCTCCGGGCTGGGCAAGACGCATCTGATCTGTGCGATCGGCAATCAGGCGATGGCGCGCAACGGGGACGCGGCGGTGGAGTACGTGCCGCTGGAAGACTTCGTGGAGCAGCTGCACGCGGCGATCGCCGCCGGAGAGATGGACCGGTTCAAGCAGCGCTACGGCCGCGTGGACGTGCTGCTCATCGACGACATGCAGTTCCTGACCGGACGCCGCGAAACGCAGACCGAGCTCCTGCGGCTGCTCAATGCGCTCCAGGGCAGCGGCCGGCAGATCGTCATGACGAGCGATCGTCCTCCCGCCGACATCGCCGACGTGGACGAGCGGCTCATCAGCCGCTTGAGCGGCGGGCTGATCGTGGACATCGGCGCGCCGGACTACGAGACGCGCGTCGCGATCCTGCGTGCCAAATGCGAGGAGCGGCAGACGTCGTTTGCGCCCGGTGTGATCGAGGAGCTCGCGCGGCTTGAGTACTCGAGCGTTCGCGAGCTGCAGGGGGCGCTCAACCGCCTCGCGGCACAGCAGACACTCGACGGCACGCTCACGCCGTCGCAGGTGGGGGCGCTGGTCGGCGCTCCCGACCCGGCACCCACCCAGAGCGTCGCGGCCCGCGACGAGTTCTTCAGCTTCCTCACCGACATCGCGAGCGCGGTGGCGGCGCAGATCGAGCCGTGGAAGGTCCGCGTCGGTGAAGCGGTCGCGTACTGGGGCGGCGAAGGCTATCGCACGGCCGCCCTCGAGCGGTTGATGCAGGAAGAGAGCGCTCCACCCAACTACGAAGCGCTGGTGCGCGGCTTTGCGCAGGCGATCGAGCAGCTCAAGGAGCTCGAGCAGCAGGTGTCCTCGGTGGATCCGGCGCTGGGCGGCGCGGAGCTGTTCCGCGATCCCGAGCGGCTCTCCGAAGCGACTGCGTTTGTCGAACGGGCGCTGGCGGGGGCCGTACCGCCAGCCGGGCCGCAGGCGGCGTTCTCCCGCGCGTCGTTCGAGGAGAGCGCCTCCAACCAGATGGCCGTCCGCGCCGCGGACGCCGTGATCACCGAGCCGGGCAACCGGTACAACCCGCTCTTTCTCGCCGGCCCGAGCGGGGTGGGGAAGACCCACCTCCTCAACGCCATCGGTAACGAGCTGGCGCGACGCGGCGGAGCGAACTGCCGCGTCGCGTGCGTCGGCGCACAGGTCTTCATCGACGAGCTGATCGCGGCGCTGCAGGATGGTACGATCGAGCGATTCCGCGCTCGCTACCGCGCGGCCGATGCCCTGCTGATCGACGACGTGCAGTTCGTCGGCGGCAAGGAGCGCACGCAGGAAGAGCTGTTCCACGTCTTCAACCACTTCCACTCGTCGGGCAAGCAGCTCGTCTTCGCCAGCGACACCGCGCCCAAGTTCATCGAGGGGCTCGAGGAGCGGCTGCGGTCGCGCTTCGAGGGCGGGCTGGTGACCGAACTGAACGCCCCGGATCGCGCGCTGCGCGAGAAGCTGTTCGGGCGCTTCCTCAAGGACGCACGCGTGAGCTTCACGCCGGAGCTCCTGTCGTATCTCGCCGAGCGGTCGGCGGCGAGCGTGCGCGAGCTGATCGGTGTCGTGCACCGCATCGTCGCCGCGGCGGAGCATTCGGGTGGCCCGCTCACGCTGCCGGTGGCGAAACAGGAGCTGGAGCCGGGCGGCGCGACCGTCACCATGCCGCCGTCGAGCGTGCGTCAGGCCGCTGACGTGTTCTTCCTCGACGACGAGAAGATCGTATGGGAGTGGCCGGACGTCACCGGCCGCCTCGTCGAGGAGATGCGCTGATGGCGATCAAGGGCAGTCTCAAGGAGGCGAGCCTCCCCGACGTCCTGCAGCTGCTGGCCATGGGCAAGAAGACGGGCTGTCTCGCGGTCACCCATCGCAACAATTTCGGCTACATCTACTTCGACAAGGGACAGATTTGCTACGCGTCGATCGTGAATCGGCGCGACCGCATCGGCGACATCCTGGTGAAGAGCGGCATGATCACCCAGGCCCAGCTCGAGGCGGCGATCAAGGCGCAGGCGCTGCACCGCGATCAACGCATCGGTGAGCTGCTGGTGGCGCAGCACGCGATCACGCGCGAGGATCTTCACAAGCAGATCCGCCACCAGATCGAGGAGGCCGTCTACTTCCTCTTCACCTGGATGCTCGGCACCTTCAACTTCGAGGCCGAGGTCCGCCCCGAAGAGCAGGACTTCCTCGTATCGATCAATCCCGAGTCGCTGCTGCTCGAGGGCGCCCGCCGGGTGGACGAGTGGACGCTGATCGAGAAGAAGATCCCCGCGTTCGACCTCGTGTTCGACGTGGACCGGCACAAGCTCGCCGAGAGCGGAGTCGTCCTGACACCCGAACAGGAGAAGGTGGTCGGCCTCCTCGACGGCCAGCGCGACGTGACGGCCATCATGGACGCCTCGGGTCTCGGGGAGTTCGATGCGGGCAAGGCGATCTACGGCCTGATCAGCGCCGGCTTCGCGCAGCGCGTGGGCAAGACGAAAGCCGCCGAGCCGATCGTCAGCGACTCACGCGTCGACGAGCATCGAAATCTCGGAATCGCCTTCTACAAGACGGGCATGCTCGACGAAGCGATGCGCGAGTTCCGCCGCGTGACCGACCTCCGGCACGACGATGCTCCCGCGCGCTTCTACATCGGGCTCGCCCTGATGCGGCAGGGAAAATGGGAGGACGCCGTCGCGTCGTTCCGGGAATGCTGCGCGCAGCCCGGCGCCCGCGCCGGCGCCCTGCACAATCTCGCGTATGCGCTCGAGCGGCTCGGTCGATATGACGAGGCCCAGCAAGCGCTCGACGAGGCGCTTCGGCGCGGCGGCACCAAGGATGCCCGCATCCAGACCTCGCTCGGCGTCGTGGCGCTGCGCGCCGGTGACGTGGCGGCGGCCGATGCCGCGCTCCAGGTGGCTCGTCCGCTCTTCGGCACCAGGCCGCCAACTGCGGCCTGGTTCCACTACGCCGCGCTCACGGCCGCGCTCCTCGGCGACCTCGATCGCGCGCTCGCCATCCTCACCGAGGGCGTCGGGCTGCATCCGCACGCCGCCTCGCTGCACAACAACCTGGCGGCCGTGCAGGAGCGGCGCGGCTATCACCCCGAAGCGCTCCACGCCGCCGAGAAGGGCGTGCTCGAGGATGCCGGGCTGCCGCAACTCCACAAGAACCTCGGCGACTGCCACTACCGCGCCGGCCGCTACGACGACGCGCTGGACTGCTACCAGCGCGCCATCAAGCTCAACGCCCGACTCGGCGACGACGTGTACCTGAAGCTCGGCAACATCCGGTTCAAGCGGCAGGAGCGGGAGGAGGCGGTTCGCTGTTGGGAGCAGGCGCTCGAGCTCGACCCGCAGAACGCCATCGTGCGCACCAACCTCGACGCCGTCCGGCAGGTCCTGTAGCCGTGAATGACCTGACCGACGCGGGCTTCGCGGCGCTCACCGCGAAGATCTCTCGCGACCGCGGCTTCGGCTGCGCCAGCTACAAGGACAAGTGTCTGCGCCGCCGCATCGC
>JALYXJ010000019.1 GCA_030947165.1 Gemmatimonadota bacterium | reverse complement strand
GTACTCGGCGATGAAGAAGAGCGAGAACTTCATCGCGCTGTACTCGGTGTGGTATCCGGTGATGAGCTCGGATTCCGCTTCGGGCAGGTCGAACGGGAGCCGGTTGGTCTCGGCGAAGGCGGCGACGAGGAAGATGAAGAACGCGACCGTGAGGTTGAGGACGTTCCATGTTTCGAACGCCTGCTGGTTCACGATCCGGCTCAGCGACACGTTGCCGGCCAGGAGCAGCACTGGGATGGTCGCCATGCCCATCGCGATCTCGTACGAGATCATCTGCGCGCTCGACCGCAGCCCGCCCAGCAGCGCGTATTTGTTGTTCGACGACCAGCCGGCCAGCACGATGCCGTACACCCCGAGCGAGGAGATCGCGAGGATGAACAGGAAGCCGACCGGCAGCGGCGCGAGCACCATGTCGATCACCCCCCAGCGCGTGCCCCACGGCGCGGCGAAGGGGATCACCGCCCAGGTGATCAGCGCCGGGATGAACGACAGCACGGGCGCCAGAATGAACAGCGGCAGGTTCGCCGCGTCCGGGTACGTCTCCTCCTTCACGAAGTTCTTCACGCCGTCGGCAATCGGCTGGAGCCAGCCCTTGCCGACACGGTTGGGACCGTGCCGGTCCTGCATCCAGGCCGAGATCTTTCTCTCGGCCAGGGTCAGGAGTGCGGCGCCCAGCATGTAGACGGTGAAGATCGCGACCAGCTTCACCAGCGTGGCGAGGAACCAGAAGCCGAATCCGGGCTCGGTGGTGGGGCCGGCGATCTGCAGCAGGGCGAGCGGCAGCATCATGTGCGCGCCTCCGCCATGGCGTCCGACGTCATGGCTCCCTTGAGCGCCAGCGTGTCGTACGACATGCCAGCGAACCCGGGCTGCGACGCCGCCAGCGCATCGAACACGGCTGTCGCCGTCCAGTACCCCTGCCCTTCGCCCATCGCCGCCAGCAGATCGCCGACGACGAAGTAGCTCGGGCGCGCCAGACCGGGCGCCGCCTTGGCCTGGAGGAATCGCTGCACGCGGCCGCGCAGGTTGGTGAAGGTGCCCTCCTCCTCCACGCAGTTGCTGATCGGCAGCACGACGGTCGCACCGTGACGCGCCCATGCCGGCAGCGTGGTGCCGATGACGATCACCGCGCCGGCCTTCGCGGCTGCGGCTGCGTCGGCACCGGCGAGCTCCTCGTCGGCCACGACGAGTACGTCACCGGCCTGCATGCCGCTCAGCGGCGTATCGGCGCGCGTGAAGCCGGCCAGCTCGGCGCCCTTCACGTTGGCGGCGCGGTCGGGACGCAGGGCGAGATCCTCCACCCCCAGCAGCGGTGCCTCCGGCCCCCGGTTCACGCGGAACGAGCCGGAGCCACTCGTCTTGCGAACGAGCTTGCCGAGCAGGAACAGCGTTTCGTTCGAGAGGTTCGGCGACGCCAGCACGAACGCCCGCTTGCCGTTGAGCAGCTGCGCGGCTGCGCGAAGGGCGGTCTCCCAATCGGCGGTCGCGAGGGCACCGTTCTGGCGCACCATCGGCTGATCGACTCGATCGGGGCGATTCATCCAGCGGTAGTTGAGCCGGCCGTGATCGCACATGAAGAACTTGTTCACCGCCTCGTTCGAGCGCGGGCGTAGCCGCACCACCTGATTGTCGCGCGTCTCGACGATCATGTTGCAGCCCTGCGAGCAGTTGGGACATACCGACGCCGAGCGATCCATGTCCCAGGCGCGCGCCTTGTTGAGCGAGTCCTTGCTCAACAGCGCCCCAACCGGACAAAGGTCGATCACGTTGCCCGCCCACGGGTGCGTGAGGTCCTGCCCCTCGAACTTGCCGATCAGCGCACGGTCTCCACGCTCGGCCACGCTCAGCACCGGATCGTGCGCCACGTCGTCCATGAACCGCACGCAGCGTGTGCAGAGGATGCAGCGGTTGGCGACGTACATGACGTCGCCGCCGAAATCCTCGACCGGATTGAAGCGCTTCGGATCACGATACCGCCCCTCGGCCCGGCCTTCCTGATACGTGTAGTCCTGGAGCTCGCACTCGCCGGCTTGGTCACAGATCGGACAGTCGAGCGGATGGTTGATGAGCAGCATCTCCAGTACGCCCTTGCGTGCCTCGAGCGCCTTCTCGGAATGCACGTGCACGACCTGTCCTTCCGCGGCCGCGGTGGCGCACGACGGCGCGAGCTTGGGCGCCTTCTCCACCTCGACGAGACACATCCGACACACGCCGGCGATGGGCAGTCCCGGATGGTAGCAGTAGTGCGGGACGAGCACCCCCGCCACCTTCGCCGCCTCGAGGATCGAGGTACCATCGGGCACGCTGACCGTTCTGCCCTCGATCGTCAGGTTCACCATCTTCACGTCTGCCATCAGGCCACCTGTGCCGGCACCATGTGGACTTTCTTCTTCTTGATCAGCGCCTCGAAGTCGGCGCGGAACTTGTTGATGCCGGAGACCACCGGCGTGGCGCACGAGTCGCTCAACACGCAGATCGTCTTGCCGGTCATGTTGTCGGCAATCTCCATCAGGGTATCCAGGTCCTCGGGAGTGCCGTCGCCGGCGACGATCCGCTCGAGGATCTTGGTCGTCCAGGCGGTGCCCTCGCGGCACTGCGTGCACTGGGCGCAGCTCTCGTGGGCGAAGAACCGCGCGGCCCGGGCGATCTGCTTCACCAGATTCTGCGCATCGTCGATCACGATCACGCCGCCCGAGCCGAGCATCGTGCCGTTCGCTACGAACCCCTCGTAGTCCATCGGCGACGCTTCCGCCTCGGCGAGCGTCTGGATCGGCACGCTGATGCCGCCCGGGATGATCGCCTTGAACTTGCGGCCGGCCAGCGGTCCGCCGCAGAGGTCGTAGAGGAAATCCTTGAATGGAAAGCCGAGCGCGACTTCGTAGTTGCCCGGCTTCGCGATGTTGCCGCACACCGAGAACAACTTGGTGCCGGTGCTCTTGGGATTGTCGGCGCGGCCGAACGTCTTGTACCACGCCGCGCCGTTGTTGAGGATGTGCGGCACGGCCACGAGCGTCTCCACGTTGTTGATCGTCGTGGGCATGCCGAACAGGCCGGCTACCGCCGGGAAGGGCGGCTTGATGCGCGGGTTGCCGCGGCGGCCTTCCAGCGAGTTCATCATCGCCGTTTCTTCGCCGCAGATGTACGCGCCCGCGCCCTTGTGGACGTAGACGTGCACCGTCTTGCCGGTGCCCATGGCGTTCGTACCGAGGATGCCTGCGGCGTACGCCTCCTTGCAGGCGGCGTTCATCTTCTCGAGCGGTTCCGTATACTCGCCGCGGATGTAGATGTACGCGACGGTCGCACCGATGGCATACGCACCGATTGCGCACCCCTCGATCAGGGCGTGCGGCGTCCAGCGCATGATCTCGCGATCCTTGAACGT
>JALYXJ010000005.1 GCA_030947165.1 Gemmatimonadota bacterium | reverse complement strand
AGCGTCGCCTTGAGGGGCGCCGAGTACGTCATGTCGCGCTCGATGCACTCCTCGACGGTGTACTTCGGCTCGCCGAGGGTGTACCGCACGAATTCCAGCGAGAAGTTCTCGTGGACGTCGGTGATGGGGAACAGGTCCTTGAAGACCCGCTCGAGGCCGATGTCCTCGCGGTCGTGCGAGGCGGCATCCAGCTGGAGCAGCGCCTCGAAGGCGCGCGTCTGGATGTCGAGGAGATGGGGCATCGCCATCCCCTTGTTGTCGAGCTTTCCGAACGAGATCTCTTTCATCAATTCAGGCATGTCTCACCCACAGGCAGGAAAAACGGCGGTGGCCCCGACCGCTCCGCGCAAACGCGCGGGGACCGGGGCGAGCCGTCGAGCTGCTTCAGTTGTATTGCCGTGCAACGAAAGTGATGCACGTAGGCGCCAAGGTGAAGGTCAGGATCGCACGAGCGCGGCGGGGAGAGCGGGGGCGTCGGATGACGCCCGCCGCGGCCCGCGGCCGGCGGGCGTCCTTACTTCACTTCGACGGCCGCGCCCTGCTCTTCCAGCTTCGTCTTGATGGTGTTCGCCTCGTCCTTCGACACGCCCGACTTCACTGCCTGCGGCGCGCCGTCCACGAGGTCCTTCGCTTCCTTCAGGCCGAGGCCCGTGATCTCACGGACGACCTTGATGACCTGGATCTTCTTCGCGCCGGCATCCTTGAGCGTGACCGTGAACTCGGTCTGCTCTTCGGCCGCCGGAGCCGCACCCGCGCCGCCACCGGCCGGGGCCGCGCTGCCCACCGGGGCGGCCGCGATCGTGACGTTGAACTTGCTCTTGAATGCTTCGATCAGGTCGGCGAGGTCGAACACCGACATGTTGCCGATCGCCTCGAGGATCTCGTCCTTGCTCAGAGTCGCGTTAGCCATTGTCGTTCTCTCTCCTAAAGTGTTCCCAGGTGTATCCTGGGGCGTGTTGGTCAGGCGTACGCCTGGGAATTATGCGCCTTCGCGCTGGGTCTTCAGTGCCTCGAGGGCACCGGCAAACGTCATCAGCAGTCCGTTCATCGCGCCCAGGAAGGCACTGAGCGGGGACTGCAGTCCGGCAACGAGCTCGGCCAGCATCTGCTCGCGTGACGGCATCGCGGCCAGCCGCTTCACCTGCGCGGCGTCGATCGCGGTTCCGGCGAGCATGCCCCCCTTCACGGACGGGCGCTGGTCGTTCTCCTTCGCGAAGTCGCTCAGGACCTTCGCGGCCCCGACCGCATCCTTCGTCATGACGAGGCCGGTCGGGCCCTTGAGCCGCTCGCCGACGAGTCCAGACTCGTTCACGGCGCGCAGCGCGAGGGTGTTCTTGATGACCACGTACTCCACCTTCGCCTTGCGCAGGCGTTTGCGGAGCTCGGTCATCCGCTTCACGTTCAGTCCCGTGAAGTCGGTGTAGTAGAGCGCCTGGGCGCCCGCAATCTTTTCCTTCAGCTCGACGACGAGCTGCTCCTTGTCGGTTCTCTTCATCGCGCGTTACCGGTAGGGAGTGGTGTCGATAGCCACGCCCGGTCCCATGGTGCTCGAGACAGAGACGGTGCGCACGTAGACGCCCTTGGCCGCACTCGGCTTCGAGCGAATGATCGTTTCCATGAACGCGGTGAAGTTGGTCGTCAACGCGTCGAGAGCGAACGAGACCTTGCCGAGGGGCACGTGCACGTTGCCGCCCTTGTCGACGCGAAACTCGATCTTGCCGGCCTTCGTCTCACGCACCGCCTGGCCGACGTTGAACGTCACCGTCCCGGCTTTCGGGTTCGGCATCAGGCCGCGCGGACCGAGCACGCGGCCGAGCTGGCCGAGCTGCCCCATCTGATCCGGCGTCGCGATGAGGACGTCGAATTCCAGCCAGCCGTCCTTGATCTTCTGCAGGTACTCGACGCCCACGTAGTCCGCGCCAGCCGCCTCGGCCTCACGCGCCTTGTCGCCGACGGCAATGACGAGTACGCGAACCGTCGACCCGGTTCCCGCCGGGAGCACGACCGTGCCGCGCACCACCTGATCGGCGTGGCGGGGATCGACGCCCAGGCGAACCACCGCCTCGACCGTCTCGTCGAACTTGGCGAATGCCGACTTCTTCACGATGTCGAGCGCCTGCGTCGCCTCGTACGGCTTGGCGATCTCGCGGTTCTTCGCCGCGGCGTTGTACTTCTTTCCGTGCGTCTTCATGCTAGTCCACGACCTCCACACCCATCGAGCGAGCGGCGCCGGCAACCATCGCCATCGCGGACTCGAGCGACTCGGTGTTCAGGTCGGGCATCTTGATCTCGGCGATCTTTTTCAGCTGCGCCTTGGTGATCTTGCCGACCTTGTTGCGGTTGGGCTGACCCGATCCCTTGTCCAGGCCGAGCTCCTTCTTCACCAGGATCGCCGCGGGCGGCGTCTTGAGGATGAAGGTGAACGACTTGTCGGAGAAGATCGTGATCTCGACGGGCAGGATCGTATCCTGGCCCTGCGTCCGAGCGTTGAACTCCTTGCAGAAGGCCATGATGTTGATGCCCTGCGGGCCGAGCGCCGTGCCGACCGGGGGAGCCGGATTGGCCTTCCCCGCCGGAATCTGGAGCTTCACGAAACCCGATACCTTTTTTGCCATGCTCTCTCCTTAATGGCGTATACCCGAAACGCCGCCTCGGGTCGTACTCCCACTCTTGTTTCGCGTCGCAGTGGTCGGCGACGTACTGCGTTCGTCGGCTTTTCGGCTCTCGGCCTGCCCCGGTCAGCCAACGCGTCCCGAGGTCCGCCGAAAGCCGACAAGCCGTAAACCGATAAGCGCCGTCGTTCAGTACCCCTTCAACTGCAGGTAATCCAACTCCACCGAGGTCGGCCGTCCGAACAGCGACACCGACACCCGCACCTTGCCCTTGTCCGCCATCACTTCTTCGACCGTGCCGTTGAAGTCGGTGAACGGTCCTTCGGTGATCGCCACGGCCTGACCAACCAGGAAGGGGATCTCCTCCTTCGGCGCGCTCTCTTCCACCTCGTCGGCGATGCCGAGGAGGCGGTTGACCTCGTCGGGGCGAAGCGGCTGGGGCAGCCGCTCGTGTCCAACGAATTTGATCACGCCCTGAATGCCGTTGATCTGGTGCAGCGTTTCCTGCGACATCTGCATCTCCACGAGCACGTAGCCCGGGAAGATCTTCCGTTCCACGTTCACTTTCTTGCCGTTCTTGATCTCGACGACTTCCTGCGTCGGGACGAGCGCCTGCCGGATCTGCCGCTCCTCCGCGGGCTTGGGATCCGCCTCGATCTTCCGCTGGATCAGCGAGCGCACCTTGTTCTCGTGGCCCGCCGTCGTCTGGATGGCGTAGAAGCGGTGATCCATGCGTCAGCGCCCCACGAAGAGGCGGGGGATCAGATTCGCGAGCAATCCCTGCAGCGCGACGTCGAGCACATAGATGAACAGGCCGAGGATGAGCACGAAGACGATGATCGCGATCGTCGCGCGACGAACATCCGCCGGTTCCGGCCACGTCACCTTCTTCATCTCCGCCACGACTGACCGATAGAAGGCCGGGATGCCACGAATCGTGGTCATCAGCCCGCTCTCGGTCGCCGTCGGCGGCGCGACGACGTCGGCCATTACTTGGTTTCCTTATGGAGCTGATGCTTGTTGCAGCGGGGGCAATACTTCTTCCACTCCACGCGCTCCGGATGGAGCCGCTTGTTCTTCATGGTGAAGTAGTTGCGATTCTTACACTCGCCACAGGCGAGGATGATCTTCTCTCTCGGCATTCCTGAACCTCTCGGTTGAAATCAGTCCGCGTCGGGGCGGTAACCGTCAGGCGATCCGGCGACCTGGGTCGCGGGGTCGTGCTCCTGACGCCCGTAGGCGCGCTGGTGAATGAACTGAGAACTACGAACTACGCTGGTCGGTTTATCGGCTTTCGGCTTTCGGCCGGCCTTGGGACGCCCTGGCTGGCCGAGAACCGAAAGGCGACGAACCGACGAGCGTCGTTCAGTTACTTGAGAATCTTCGCCACCACGCCCGCGCCTACCGTCCGCCCGCCCTCGCGGATCGCGAACCGGAGCCCTTCGTCCATCGCGATCGGCGTGATCAGCTCGATCGTCATCTGCACGTTGTCCCCCGGCATCACCATCTCCATCCCTTCCGGCAGCTCCACCGCCCCCGTCACGTCCGTCGTCCGGAAGTAGAACTGCGGCCGGTACCCCTTGAAGAACGGCGTGTGCCGCCCGCCCTCTTCCTTCGTCAACACGTACACTTCGGCCGTGAACTTCGTGTGCGGCGTGATCGAGCCCGGCTTCGCCAGCACCATGCCACGCTCGATGTCTTCCTTGTTCACCCCGCGGAGCAGCAGCCCGACGTTGTCGCCGGCGCGGCCCTCGTCGAGCAGCTTCCGGAACATCTCGACCCCCGTCACGACCGTCTTCTTGTCCGAGTTGAACCCGACCAGCGCCACCTCTTCCTGCACCTTCACGATCCCCCGCTCGATGCGGCCCGTCGCCACCGTCCCGCGCCCCGTGATCGAGAACACGTCCTCGACCGGCATCAGGAACGGCTTGTCGATCTCCCGCTTCGGCTCCGGGATGTACGCATCGAGGGCGTCCATCAGCTCCCCGATCTTCTTCCCGTACTCCGAGTTCGGATCCTTCGACTCCAGCGCCTTGAGCGCCGAGCCCCGGATGATCGGCGTGTCGTCGCCCGGGAAGTTGTACGCGCTGAGCAGCTCCCGGACCTCGAGCTCCACCAGGTCCAGCAGCTCGGCGTCGTCCACCATGTCCACCTTGTTCATGAACACGAGCACGTAGGGCACGTTCACCTGGCGCGCCAAGAGAATGTGCTCCCGCGTCTGCGGCATCGGGCCGTCGGCCGCCGACACCACGAGGATCGCCCCGTCCATCTGCGCGGCGCCCGTGATCATGTTCTTCACGTAGTCCGCATGGCCCGGGCAGTCCACGTGCGCGTAGTGCCGCTTCGTCGACTCGTACTCCACGTGCGCCGTCGCGATCGTGATCCCGCGCGCCTTCTCCTCCGGCGCCTTGTCGATCTGGTCGAACGCCACCGACTGCGCCAATCCCTTGGCCGCCTGGATCGTCGTGATCGCCGCGGTCAGCGTCGTCTTCCCATGATCGACGTGCCCGATCGTCCCGACGTTCACGTGCGGCTTCGTCCGCTCGAACTTTGCCTTGGCCATTGCTGGATATCTCAGTGAAGTAAAGTCTGTCGTTCTATCGTCGTATCGGTCGGGCGGGGTAGCGGTCACGGCGTTGACCGCCCGACCGCTTGACCGCCTGTCCGTCGGCCCCTCAGGACAGCCAGCAGCCCCCAGGGGAAGATCGTCCCCCAGCGGCCACAGTTGTTCGCCACGTCACCCCGGCCGGCGCGGCGTATTCGTATTCACATGTCGGTCGTGCGCGGGCGCCATGCTGCTCCATCTTCCGCCTGCTCTCCCCCCACTCCCTGCAGAGCTCACGATCGGGATTGAACCGATGACCTCACCCTTACCAAGGGTGTGCTCTACCAACTGAGCTACGTGAGCAAGCTCGACATCTCGCGACCGAGAGACGGAAGCCGCCCACACATGCGGCGGCCGATGTCCCGAACTGCATTCCGACGACTGCCCTGCTGTTACGACCTTCATACATCTGCGTCCCAAGAGCGGGAGACGGGGCTCGAACCCGCGACATCAAGCTTGGAAGGCTTGCGCTCTACCAGCTGAGCTACTCCCGCGAACACTGCCCCGAGACTGCCACGCCGCGTGCGGTCACGACGCATGGTGGGGGAAGGATTCGAACCTTCGAAGGCTTGCGCCGTCAGATTTACAGTCTGATCCCTTTGGCCACTCGGGAACCCCACCCCTGTCCCCGCACGACGGCGCCACGGGAGCACTCCAGATGCACCAGCAGAGCTGACGGCGAGAGTCGAACTCGCGACCGCCTGATTACAAATCAGG
>JALYXJ010000501.1 GCA_030947165.1 Gemmatimonadota bacterium | reverse complement strand
GTCCGACTTCATCGCCGCCGTGTACGCCTTCGTCTTCGTGTTGGCGAACTTCGGAATCGCGATCGCGGCCAGAATGCCGATGATCACGACCACGATCAGCAGCTCGATGAGCGTAAAGCCCTTCTTGGCAGTGGTCTTCATTGTCTTTTCCGTGCTGGAGGATGCGGGCCGAAGGAGGGAACTGCGGGCGGCCGCGATGGTGGAACGGTTGGGTTTCGACCCCACTCCAAGGCAGTGATGATGCCATACGGAATACATGCGTGTACCATGCAGATAAACCAATGTCACTCAACGATTTGGCAGTATCTCAACTAGCCGCCGCACCGCCGGTGCGCCTCCGTGATGTATCGCACCTTGCATGAATCTTGGGGATAGCGCGATCCCGCGTTGCGCATGACTGGGCAGAATTTGGGGACATTTTGTCCCAAGGCGAAATGAAAGCGGCGGCCATCTTCCGATGGGCCGCCGCTCTTCCAACGCTGAATTCCGCCCGGTCAGAGACCGTATCGCACCGGATCGCTGCCCACACGTGCCGTCGCAATCAGCTTCGGCGCGTAGTCCTGCGTCTCCTTTGGAAGCGCGGAGAGAATCCGGAAGAAATCCTCATCCGTGCCGCGAGTCTGACCGGTCACCTTTCGAAGCGCCTTCGACACCGTACCCGCACCTGAGTTGTAGGCGGCGGCCGCGAGATACCATGACCCGAAACGGTCGTGAAGCTGGCTGAGATACGTGAGCGCCGCGTCCGTGGACTTCGCTGGATTCTTCCGCTCGTCCACGCCGCCTCGGGCTGTGAGGCCGAACTGGCGCGCGGTCGCGCTCATGAACTGCCACATGCCAACGGCGCTCACTCGTGAGCGGGCCGTGGGGTTGAAGTTCGATTCGATCAGCGCCAGGTACGCGAGCTCGCGGGGCATCTGACGAGCGTCGAGCTTCGTGTTGATCATCGCGGCGTACTTGTCCATCCGCTCGAGCGGCTGCTTGAGATCCCCCTTGAGCGTGGTGGTCAGGCGGGCGACCCACTTCTCAACGCGAGGGTGGTCCATGTGGATGTCGAACATCGCGGACGCGACGTTTGTTACAGGCTTCGCCAGATCCGAGGTCTTTACCGAGCTCGACAAATAGGCCAGCGCTATCGGCGCGCTGGACGCCGATTCGTCAGTCGAGCCCGTCACGAACGACGCCCGCTCCAATCCGGCGACCAGGGCCGAAGCCCCCATCGCAACAGCCAGAACAGGAAAGGCAACACGCCTACGCAGGCGCGCGGCGAGCTCACCAAGTCGCTGCACTAGCACCATCCATCCAGTTGACTCTTTTGAAGTTAGCCAATATTCAGTCCCGTGGTAGCCTTGTGTTTCAGGAACGCTTCCCCCTCAGCTCGCTTGAGGATCTGGTGCCGGAAGACCTAATGGTGACCGGGAGGTGACCTCTATGCGCGATCGTGGTCGCAGCGAGGGGTCACGCTCCATCTCGGACCGGACCGCGAATCTCTTGATGAGACAAATGTCAAATTGCATCACTGGGGCGGCGAACCGCGTGCGGCTGGTCTCGGTCGCCGCATCGCTTCCACCCGTGGCTCGGACCAGCGCCGAGGTGGAGGCGCGGATCACCGCGTCCAGCGAGGGCTTCCGCCTTCGACCTGGCCTGGTGGCGGGAATGTCGGGTGTCCGCACGCGCCGCGTCGCTGCCGACTCCGTTCAATGCTCCGATCTGGCGGCCGACGCCGCACGAAAGGCACTCGCCGACGCGGGCATCGGAGTCGAGGACGTGGATCTTCTGATCTTCGCCGCCGCCGGCCAGGATCTCGTGGAGCCGGCCACCGCCAACATCGTGCAGGAGAAGCTCGGTACCCGCTGTCAGGCGTTCGACGTGAAGAACGCGTGCAACAGCTTTCTCAACGGCCTGCAGCTGGCTGAGGCGATGATTCTGAGTGGCGCGTGCAAGACGGCGCTCGTGGCCACGGGTGAAGTGTGCTCACGTGTCGTGACCTGGCGTGTAGAAGACTTCCAGCAGTTCAGGCGCAGCTTTCCCGGCTACACCATGGGCGACGCGGGCGCCGCCGCCGTGCTCCGCCGATCGAGCGACTCGCGCGGGATCTTCTATCGCCGCTTCACGACGGTCAGCCGCCACTGGCCGCTGGCCACGATTCCGTGCGGCGGCTCCATGCACCCGCGCGGCGAGGAGCACACGTACCTGACCGTGGACGGTCCGCGACTCAAGCAGGCGTTCATCGACCTCGCGCCGGCCGTGCTGCCGAGAATGATGCGCGAGTCGGGCATGGAGTTCTCCGACTTCCAGCGCATCCTCGTGCATCAGGCCACGCTGCCCTACCTGGACGAGATGCTCGAGGCCACCGGCATTCCCGCCGACCGCGTGGAGTGCACCGTGGGGGAGCTCGGCAACATGGCGTCCGCCTCGCTCCCGGTTGCGTACTCGCTCGCTCAAGCGCGCGGTGCCATCAGGCGCGGTGATCGGGTGATGTGGCTGGGGCTCGCCAGCGGTATCAGCGTCGGCCTCATGATGATGGAGGTCTGAGATGCCCTCCGACCATACTTTCTGCGTCGTCGTTCCGTTCTACAACGAGGCGCACGGCATGTGCACGACCCTCGAAGCGCTGGCTTCGCAGTCCGACAGGTCGTTCACGCTCGTTCTCGTGGACAACGCGAGCACGGACGACAGCGCCGCGATCGCCGCCCGGTTCGCGGCCGCGTGTTCGGCTCCCCGCACGGTGCTCATCCACGAGCCGCAAAAAGGAACCGGCGCGGCGTCGGATACCGGCTTCCGTCACGCGATTGCCCTCGGCGCACGATGGATCGCTCGGACCGACGCGGACTGCGTGCCCGACCGTGACTGGATCCGCAACCTCAAGCGTGCGCTCTGCCACGATGGACTGGAGTTCGTTGCGGGCAAGATCCGGCCACGGCTCGATGAAGAGCCGATCTCCCTCGTGCAGCGCGGCATCCTCGCCGCGATGATCTGGCTCGCCGAGCACTACGGTCGGCTCCATCGGCGCGGCGCACAGTTCAAGTATCCGTACTTCATGGCGGCTGGCAACAACCTCGCGATTACGGCCGATCTGTACGAGCGAAGTGGCGGCTTTCCCCGATCGGCCATCGAGGAGGTGCACGAGGATCGGGTGCTCTCCGAGGTCGTGCGCACGCTCACCACTCGGGCTGCGGTGCGTCGCGACGTGACGGTGTACAACTCGGCGCGTCGGGTGCGCAGCTACGGCTACCTCAACACGCTGCGCTGGTACCGGAATCATGGCTACCGTCCGCGCGTGGTGGACGTCCGATGAGGGCGCGCCTGCAGGACGTGCTCGTGAACCTGGCCGCGCACCCTGTCGCCTGGCCGTTGGCACGCGCGGCTCGGCGCCTGGGACGACGCGGCGTGATTCGCGTGCCCGGCATCGGTGTGCTGGTCAGCGATAGTGCGGTCGCGCATGACATTCTCGTCCGCGGCGACGATTTCACCAAGAACGGTGTCGGAAGCATCTCGGCGACGATGACGGAGATGATCGGGCCTTCGGCGCTGGCGAACATGGATGGCGAGTCACATCGTCTCCTCCGGGCCAGGCTCACTGATCTCTTTGCTCCGGCGAGCGCGCGTACCCTGCTCCAGGCGGCCGATGCTCCGCTGGCGCAACTGCGAGCCGACCTGCGCGACGGAAAGGTGATCGATCTCGCCCGATGGATGCGCGTTCTGAGCGGACGCATCACGCTCGACATGCTCGGCGTCACTCTTCCGGCGGGCGAGGAGGAATCGGCCGCGTTGACGCTCGTGGCGCTGGGAGAGCACATCGTCGCGGGGTTCGACCTGCTCCAGGTCTCCGAGCGGCGGCGGCGGCGAATGCGGGCCGACTGCGATCAGCTCGCCGAGTACGTGCGCGCCGGGTATGACTCCGCCGTCGCGCCTCCTACGTCGCTCATCCGCCGCCTGCGGGAGCTGGACCTCTCGTTCGACGAGGCCCGCGGCGTGCTCTCGCTCGTCTTTCTCGCCGGCACCCTCAGCACGGCGGTGTCACTACCGCGCATCGTCGCGCTGCTCGTGGACAGTGGACAGCTCGCCGGACTGCGCGAACGTCCGGACGCGATCTCGCGTGCGCTTGCTGAAGGCCTGCGCTACATCACGCCCGTGCCGGCGACGGTGCGGATCGCCGCACGCAATACGAGCGTCCTGGGTCACAACATCGCCGCGGGCGCGCGCCTCGTGATCCTCACCTGCAACCTCACCCGAGACGCCGCGCTCTTTCCCCGCCCCGATCGCTTCGACGCGAGCCGGGTGCACGATCCGCGCGCGCGAAATCTCTGGTACGGCGCCGGCCCCCATTTCTGCCTCGGCTTCGCCGTCGCGCAACGTGAGATGTTCCTCGCGCTCGAGGCGTTGGTGGCTGAGCCGGGCGAGCTGCAGATCGTGCGGCGGCGCGTCGGAATGCGTCGCCTGCTGGCGGGCTACTCCATGCTCGAGGTCCGGCTTCATGGCGGGAGCGCCTGATGGAGTCTCATCTCCTCGCCGCCCTCGAGGCACGACGCGCCGAGTGTCCGGCCGCGATCGCAATGCGTGAGACATCGGGGGCCGTCGTCACACGCGATCAGTTGGTCGCACGCGTGCACGCGGTGACGCGTGGACTGATCCGCGCCGGTCTGGCCCCGGGCGATCACGTGCTGTTCGCCGTGCGCCCCGGCATCGACACGATCGTCTTCATGCTCGCCATCGTCCAGGCGGGAGGAGTACTCGTGGCGGCCGATCTCGGGATCGGCGACTCGTTGTTCGCGTCGCAGATGGCGATGATCCAGCCCAGGTGGGTGGTCGCCGATTCGCTGTTGCTCGCCGCGTCGCGCTATCGGTGGCTGCGCCGCCTCGCCCAAGCGCGCGGCTTCAGCCTGCTTCCCCTCGAGCAGCTCACGCGCGCCCGGTGCATCGGCGTCGGCCTGCGGTTGCCGGGCTCGGGAAACATGATCTCCGCTGCGAGTCTCGAGCGCTCGGGGAAGAACGCTCGGCGGGGAGTCGTGGCGCTGCCCGCCATGGCGCCGGAGGCTCCGCTGATCATCGTGTTTACCTCGGGAACGACTGCGGCCCCGAAGGCGGTGGTGCATAGCGCGCGGTCGATCGCTGCCACCCTCGACCTGGTGGGCTCGCAGCTCGTTTTCACCGAGGGCGACGTGGTATACGCGAGCGACGTGCACCTGGTGCTCCCGGCACTATCGGCGGGTGCCTCAGTGGTCATCCCACCGCGTGGGCGATTCTCGGCTGCCCGAACTCACCAGCTGCTTCGGGAATTCGGCGTGACCCACCTGTTCAACGTCACGGCTGACGCGCAGGCGCTCGCCGAGCATCTCGCATCCGCCGGCGACATCCTTCCAGCGACGGTCCGCGAAGTGATGATCGGCGCGGCACCGGTGCGCGCGGGCTTTCTCCAACGCTTTCAGACGGTGCTCTCGCCGGGGACCCGTGCATGGTGCGTGTACGGCATGACCGAGCTGCTTCCCGCCGCCTTCATCACGCTCGAGGACAAGCTTGCCTACGACGGTGATGGTGACATGCTCGGCACCCTGGCGCGCGGAGTGGGTGCGCGCGTGACCGACGAGGGCGAGCTGGTGCTACGCGGCCCGAACCTGTTCACGCGCTACCTCGGCTATGAGCCGGTGGAAGAGCACTACACCGGCGATGTCGCGCGCCTGGACGATGGACGGGTCGTGCTCCTCGGACGATGCAAGGACATGATCATCCGCGGCCGTCACAACATCTACCCGGCGCTGCACGAGCCGGTGGTGGAGCGCCTGCCGGGGGTGCGTCGGTGTGCGATGGTCGGCGTGTTCGACGAGCGCCATGCGGACGAACGAGTCGTGCTCGTGGTCGAGCCGGAGGAGGGCGTGGACGGCGACCGGCTGCGACACGAGGTAGGGCGCGCCCTGCGCGACGGCCCATCGCGCATCGACGACGCGGCGACACCCG
>JALYXJ010000496.1 GCA_030947165.1 Gemmatimonadota bacterium | reverse complement strand
GCGCTGCTCGGCTCGCAGCCGCCTCACCGGAATTCGGCGGGGCTCGTGCAGATGGCGCTCGAGGCGAATCGCGCGACCGGACGATTCGTCGTCGATTCGTCCTGGGATCGGCCAACCCACCCTGAAGGCTGGTACTTCCGAAGCGATCACGTGCCGTACGCCGAGCGGAACGTGCCGTCGCTGTTCTTCAGCACGAACCTGCATGCGGACTACCACACGCCGCGCGACGAGCCGTCACGGATCGATTATCCGAAGCTCGAGCGCATGACGCGCTGGATGTACATGACGGGATGGCTTGCGGGGAACGCTCCCACCAAACCGGCGGTGGACGACGGGTTCGTGTTGAGGTGAGCGGCGATCGGAACGGTGTTCGCCTCTACCATGCTATCCGGCGACCTCGTCCTTCGCCGCGCCGACGGTCGCCTTGATCGAGCGCACGGCTCGACCTTTCACAAGCCAGGACAAAGCGAAGAAGACGAGGGCCGACGACTCGGGCCAGAACACCGACCGACCCGACCGGCCCCAGACGACCGCCCATAGCATGCTCGCGACGATCGCGATGCCGCACCCGAGATAGATCGTGTTGCGCCGCTGCTTGTCGGCCGACGGTTGTTCGCCCGGTGCGGTCTTGCGAAAGAGCCAGAGCGAGAAGACCGCGAACGTCGAGAACAGTGTGATCGCGGCGAGCATGTGCGTGTTGCCGACCCAGTCGCGCCACCACGGCGGCACGTCGCCACTCGGCGGCGTCGTCGGGAAGAGTGCGACGAGCGCGGCGGCGACCCCGGCGATGATCGCGGCGCCGCGGTCGTACTTGTACGACTCGTTGGCGTAGCCGCGATACGTGAGCAGGAAAAGCGACAGCGCGGCGAGCAGTCCCACGAACAGCGACACGGCGCCGGTCCAGTAGTACGCGCTGATCGAATCGCCGATCCACTCATCGGATGGCGCGTTCGGGCGCAGCCGCTCCACCTGCACGAGCAGGATCGGCAGCGCGAGGCCGAGGTAACCGATCACTTGGCGATGTCGGTAGCCCGACAGGTCGTCAGGGCGCTGATCCGCCGGCGGCGGTATGTATTGCGAGGCCCCGGGGGGAGGCTGCGTGAGCATGGCGACGTCCTCCGCGAGGGATGCCCCAGTATGGCCGTTCGCTGGTTGTGCGCAAGGCGCTCGGCGGATGTGCAAACCTTGAGAGAACTCTCACGAGCATTCCCAAGTCATCCCGCACGAGCGCAGCGAGTGTCGGGATCTGCTTTCATGGTCGAGCTACTAGTCAAGGAGAGTAGATCCCGGCACTCGCTCGCTGCGCGCGCTCCTGCGGGATGACAACGATTTCCTAGATAGTGACCTCGGCTTCCGCCCGCCAGAAGTCCGGATAGTCGACGACGAAGCCAGATTCGTTCACCGTGAGCTCGCGCCGGAACGCGCCACCGGCACTCTCATATAGATACGTCCGCTCGCCCAGCCTCGTGTACACCTGCTCGAGGACCTCGAGCGTGAGCTCGGGAAAGCGGACCCACGCGGCCCGCACCGATGCGCGGGCACCGATCGCGAGCTTCAACCGGCGGATCGGCAGCAGATTGGTGGACGGACTGAACCCGAGATCCACGTCGACGCAGCCCTGGAGCTGCGGCACGAGCGCTCCGTTCGCGTGCCAGGCATGCTCCGCACTCTGCGACAGCTCGAGCGCCTTCGAGACCTCACCGAGTGCGCCGTGGATCGTCACCGTGCGCGTCTGCCACGTCGCGTCGCACGCGATCTCGTAGTCAAGTCGGCACGGGCGTCCCTCGTGCGCGAGCAACGCCACACCCGACAACCGCCAGCCGCCACGTCCAGCGGCGAGCTCCGCGACCTCGAGACCGGGGATATCCAGTCGCCGCCAGAGGATCGTCGTTCCTCGCATAGACAGCAGGGCTACGGGATGCGCTGTCCGTCCACCAGCGTGAACGCACTCGGATGATGACTGCCGCTGTCGAACCCCCCAGCACAGCCGTGCGTCACATGTCGCGGGATCGCGTCACGTTCCCACGGCGCCGCACCGTGACAAACAGCAGCGTTGCCCCGACGGCGCCGAGCATGTCCATGAGCATGTCCTCTGCTCATCCCACACGTCGCCCTGGGACGAGCCGCTCGATGCGCATTTACTGCGCTGGTGGCCGAGGGCGGCGGACGGCTCTCACTTTGCCGCTCTTTCCCCCGCCGCAGAAGAACTGATCCCCGCCGTCCGACTCGAGCCCCGATACGCCCACGCCGGACGGCATCTCGAGTCGATCCAGCACCTCGCCCGTCTGCGAGTCGATTCGCCTCAAGTCGCTGGCGCCACCTTCCGAGGTGCCGTGCCAGAGCTCTCCGTCGACCCAGGTGACCCCGGTGACGAAGCGGTTGGACTCGATGGTGCGAAGCACTCTCCCCGTCTCGGGATCGACCTGGTGAATCTTCCGCTCCCGATACTCGCCCACCCAGAGCGTGCCTTCCGCCCACGCGAGCCCCGAATCGCCGCCCTTGCCCGGGGCCGGGATCGTGGCGAGCACACGGCCGGTCTTCGGGTCGATCTTCTGGATGCGATCCTCGGCGATCTGAAACAGGTGCTGGCCGTCGAAGGCCGTGCCCGCATGCGCGGCGACGTCGATCGAGCGGTGCACCGTCCCATTCGTCGGGTCGAACGCGCACAGCTTGTGGCCGGCCGCGAACCACACGCTCTGACCGTCGTACGTCACCCCCCCTACGTTCTCGACTCCCTGAAACGGCCCGTACTCGCGTACGATCTCGGCTTTCGCTCGGCGCATGCAGCAATCTTATCCAATCGGGAGAGGCGCGGGGAGTAACAAGGTCGTCGTGAATCTCATCACGGGCGGAGTCATCCAGCGGCGCGCCCGCGCGCGACCGACCGACTGCACCCTGCCGGCGGCCGCCAGCGAATCGAGCGCGCGCTGCACGGTGCGCTGACTCATCCCGAGTGCAAGCGCGAGCGCCGAGCTGGACCACGACTCCCCGTCGCCAAGGAGCGCGAGCACCGGCGCATGCTCCCCTCCCTCGTCGACGGGCCACGCCAGCACGACCACCTCGGCTGCGCGATGCGGCGTCAACGCAAAGCCGCCCTTCGTCGCGCGCACAGCCGCCATTGTGCGCAACATCGCGCGAAGCCGCCCGACTTCCACCCGCAGCCGCGCGCGATGCGATTCATCGGTGAACTTCGATCCGAATGCGCGGGCGATGAGCACATCCCGGGGTGCGTCTTCCGGCCACGCCTCTGCCAGCGCGCGCGCGAGAGCGAACAGCACCGGGCGGCTCGCGAGCGAGACCACCTTGCCGTCGTGACGCACGACATGACGGCAGGCATCCACGACGAATGCCGTCGACGCCAGCACCGCTTCGACCTCGTCGAGCAGCAGCAACCGTTCCTCGCCGGACGCGATCAGACGGGCGGCCGGTGTGCGCAGGACGTGAAATGCGCTCTCGACCTCCGCCGCGAGCGCGGGGATTCCCGCGTGGCGCACGGCGCGCTCGGCCCGCGCGAGCGCTGCGCGCGCCTCCGTCGTCCGCAGGCGGCGCACCGCGATCCCCGCCACCACCAGCTCGTGAGCCGTTCTCGACGCCGGAGGGAGGGGCGCGGGGTCGATCTCCGCGAGCGCACGCTCGGCGGCGTCGATGTGTCCGATCAGGAGGAGGCGCCGGACCTCAAGGTACCGCGCATGCGCGGCGTTGACCACGTCGCCGTGCTCCTCGAGCGTCGCGCGAGCCGCGTCGAGCGCCTTCGCCGGCCAGCCCAGGTCGCGCGACACAAGCGCAATCTCGGCTTCGGCCACCACGCATCGCGCGCGCGCCACGGCCTCCCTTGCCCCGAACGCTCGTGCCGCCCGTCGCAGCAGCGCCTTCGCCCGAACGAGATCGCCGAGCTGCGCCATCGCGATGCCCCGAAGCGCGAGCGCGGGGGGGTCGTCGCGCAGGGCGACCCGCTTCAATGCGCCGATCGGGTCACCGGCGGCCAGTGCCTGCGCCGCCGCGGTGATCAGCGAGTCCATCAGAATCGCGTCACAGTTGTCACTCTCACCGTCCGATGGCTGGCGCTAAGTCTATGTCAGGAGCAGCAACAATCACGCATTCACACAGTGAAGAGGGGGAAGAACGATGATGACGCACACGACCGGCACACGCAATGAGTGGCTCACCGCGCGGCTCGAGCTGCTCGAGGCGGAGAAGGAATTGACTCGGCAGAGCGACGAGATGGCGCGGCGGCGGCAGGAGCTGCCGTGGGTTCCGATCGACAAGGAGTATCGCTTCGACACCGACGAGGGGAGCGCCTCGCTGGCCGACCTGTTCCGAGGGCGCTCGCAGCTCCTCGTCTACCACTTCATGTTCGGCCCCGACTACACGGCCGGATGTCCGTCCTGCTCGAGCATCGCCGACGGGTTCAACGGGATCGCCGTCCATCTCGCGAACCACGATGTGATGTTGACGGCCGTGTCGCGGGCGCCGCTCCCGAAGCTGCAGGGGTTCAAGCGGCGAATGGGGTGGACCTTCCCCTGGGCGTCGGCGCACAGCACCGACTTCAACGCCGACTTCAACGTGCGCTTCACCGAGGAGGAGCAGCGCGAAGGACGCATCGACTACAACTACCGGCGCGAAGGGCGCTGGCAGCTGCGCGGTTCGGACTCGCCCGTGGCCGAGATCGCAGCCATGGCCGGCACCGACCCGGCCACGTACACGCGGGAGCGGCCCGGCGTGAGCGCATTCGCGTTGGAGGACGGTGTGGTCTATCACACCTATTCCGCCTATGCGCGCGGCGTGGACGGCCTCTGGGGCATGTACCAGTGGCTCGACCGCGCACCCAAGGGACGCAACGAGCAGGGCGTGTGGTGGCGTCACCACGACGCATACGCCAAGGTTTGAGGTCGGCGATGAGCGACATGCCGATCCCCGGCGGGGGGGGCGGATCGATGCCGATGATGTGGATGCCGATGCCGGGCGAGACCTGGCTCGGCACGGCGGCATCCTTCCTCGGCATGTGGACCGTGATGATGGCAGCGATGATGCTGCCATCATTGGTCCCGATGCTGTGGCGGTACCGTCGGGCTGTCGGCAGAACCGGCGCGACGCACCTCGGTTGGCTCACCGCGCTCGTGGGCCTGGGATACTTCTTCGTCTGGACGGTGCTCGGAGCAGCCGTCTTTCCACTCGGTGCCGCGCTGGCAGCGATCGCGACGCGGCTGCCGGCACCCGCGCGCGCCATACCGATCGCGGGCGGTGCGGTGGTGTTGGTCGCCGGTGTCCTCCAGCTCACCCCATGGAAGGCGCGTCGCGTTGCCCGCTGCCTGGAGCCACCGATGTGCGGCCATACACTCTCCGCCGACGGTCGAACCGCCTGGCGGCATGGCCTGCACCTCGGCCTCCACTGCTGTTACTGCTGTGCCGAGCTGATGACCGTCCTTCTGGTCATCGGGGTCATGGATCTTCGTGCGATGGCGGCAGTGACGGCCGCCATCACTGCCGAGCGTCTCGCGCCGGACCGGATGCGCGTTGCACAGGCCATCGGGGCTGTGATCGTCGTGGCCGGGGTGGTTCGGATCGCGCTGGCCGTCGGGATCGCATGACCACCTCAGGGGCGCGGTTCTTCGTACAGGCCGAACTCGTTTCCCACCGGATCGACGAACACGGCAAAGGCACCCATCCCTGAGCCGATCGCGGTCCGCGGCGTCGCCACCCGCCCGCCCTTCGCCTCGATCCGCTTCAACGCATCGGCGATGTCGTCGACCATGATGTACGTGCGAGTGCGCTCGTCTGGCGTGCGATCGCTCTCCTTCACCCACGTCCCGCTGACGCCACCGGTGTCGTCGAACGCGAGCTCCCCATCGCCGCGTTTCCTGACCTTCCAGCCGAAGATGGCGCCGTAGAAGTCGGCGGAGTCTTCGGGTCTGTTCGCGGGGATTTCGAGGTAGCAGATCTTCCCGTGCGGCATGCGACCTCCATGGTCGAGGGTCCGGACGATGGATATGATGACAACCCCGGCCACAGATGTACTCGGCTTTCCCGAGGCCGGCAACGGGATGTCGATCCAGGCGGCGCTCGTTCGACGTATGGGTGAAGGCTCACCCACTCAGACCACTAACGGAACGGTTCGTATGAGAAAGCTCATCGTGTCGGAGTTCGTGTCGTTGGACGGCGTGATCCAGGCGCCGGGAGGGAAGGACGAGGATCGAGATGGCGGGTTCGAGCACGGCGGCTGGACGATTCCCTACTGGCACGACGACATCGGCGCGAGCTTCGGCGCGCTGATGAAGGATACCGACGCCTTCCTGCTCGGCCGCCGCACGTACGTGACCCACGCCGAGGCGTTCGAGCCGATGCCGGCGGGCGACTTTTTCGGCGACATGATGAACGCGCCGAAGAAGTACGTCGTGTCACGGACGCTGAAGAAGCCGATCTGGCGCAACACCACGATCATTCGCGACAACGTGATCGAGTCGGTGCGTGCGCTGAAGGCGGAGCCGGGAAAGAACATCCTCACCGACGGCAGCAGCCAGCTCGTGCACGCGCTGATCAAAGCCGATCTCGTCGACGAGCTGCACCTGCTCCTGTACCCGCTGACCCTGGGGGGCGGCAAGCGCCTGCTCCCGGAGGGGACGCACGCGACGTTCAAGCTGACGACAGCCACACCGTATCCGAGCGGTGTGGTGGGGCTGCACTACGTTCGTCAGCGGAGCCGACGCTCACCCTGAAACCTCAGGTCGGTGATCCTGTCCCCGTCTCGCAACTCGACGGTCGCCATCTCGTACTTGCCCCCCGGGGCGGAGCCGCGGCTCGATCTCGCGTAGACGCTGCCCGCGCCAGAAGCCGAGGAGCACCCGCTCCTCCTCGGCGCGAATCATCAGCACGGGGCCGTTGGCGAGGTAGACGAGATTCCCCCACTTGATCACCTCGTCGAGTCGCGCGGCACCGCGGATCGTCGCCGGCAGTTCTTCGACGCACGCTCGGCGCCAGCCCGCCAGGGCTGCGACGTACGCATCGGGACTCGCCGCCGTGACTGAGCGCTTCATCGACCCTCCAATGATGCGCGGCGCATCCTAGACCGCCGAGCGGAGGCGAGCGCGCAGCCAACGAATCTGCCCGCGGTGGTTGATCTCGTCCTCGGCGGTGTGGAACCACGCCCAGTGCGCATTCATCGCGGGAGCCGCGCGGAGCGTTCGCTCCAGCCAGGCGTTGTCCCGAGCGGCCAGCCGCTCGAGCGTGAGACGTCGTGACTCGCTGAGCGCGTGAACGT
>JALYXJ010000495.1 GCA_030947165.1 Gemmatimonadota bacterium | reverse complement strand
GACTTCGGCTATTCGTTCTCGCACCGGCGTCCGGTGCATGACGTCCTCGCCGACGCCCTGCCTCGCACGCTCACGCTCGTCGGGCTCGCGCTGGTGCTGAGCTTCGCGCTCGGCATCACGGTCGGCGTGCTGCAGGCCGAGCGGGCGGGCACGGCTCGCGATCGGTGGCTGGGCCGCGTGCTGCTGCTGCTCTATTCCGTGCCGGACTTCTGGCTGGCGCTACTGGCGCTGCTGCTGTTCGCCTATCGGCTGCCGATCCTTCCCGCCGGCGGCATGGTGGATCCGGTCATGCACGACTACATGTCTCTCGGCGGGCGAGTGATGGACCGGCTTGCCCACCTCGTGCTGCCCGTGGTGACGCTCACCCTGCTCACCTCGGCGATCATCGCGCGCCATCAGCGCACGTCGCTACTGAATGTGCTGCCGAGCGACTGGATGCGCACCGCGCTCGCCAAGGGCCTCAGTTGGCGCGCCGCCGTGCGTCGGCATGCGCTGCGCAACGCGATGCTCTCCACCATCACGCTGGCAGGGCTCTCGCTGCCGGCGCTCGCGGCCGGTGCAATCTTCGTGGAGAAGGTGTTCGCCTTTCCCGGCATGGGACTCGTGACCGTGAATGCCATCGGCGCACGCGACTACCCGCTCATCACCTCCGGGGTGCTCGTGATCAGCGTGATGGTCGCTCTAGGCGCGCTCGCCGCCGATCTCGCTGTGGCGGCTGCGGACCCTCGCGTGCGCATCGACGGATGAGCTTCGCCGCCCTTGCGCCGCGCTCGCGGCGCCCGCTCGTCGCCCGACTCCTCTCCGACTCCCGCGCACGCGTGGCTGGTGCCACGTTGCTCGTCGTGATCGGGGTCGCGGTCTTCGCGAAACAGCTCGCGCCCCACGATCCGACCATTCCGCTCGACATCGTCACGCTGCACAGCCGTCCCCCGTCGCTGGCGTATCCGCTGGGCACCGACACCATCAGCCGCGACGTGCTCTCGCGGCTGATCTGGGGCGCGCGGGTGTCGCTGTCCATCGCGTTCTCGGCTGTGGCGCTCTCAGTGACGATTGGCATTCTGCTCGGCGCCTTGGCCGGATACGCGGGCGGAGTCGTCGATGCCGTACTCATGCGCCTCGTCGATGCCGCGCTCTCCATCCCGCGCCTGTTGCTCCTCATCGCCGTGATCGCCCTCTGGGGGGACGTGGGGATGGTGCCGCTCACCTTCCTCATCGCCAGCATCAGCTGGTTCTCGGTGAGCCGCCTCGTTCGCACCGAAACGCTCGCCATGCGCGATCACGAGTTCGTAGTCGCGGCGCGCGCCCTCGGCGCCTCACCCTCCCGCGTGCTTCTGCGACACGTGCTGCCCAACGTCGCCGGCCCCGGGCTCGTGTCGGCCACGTTGTCCATCGGGAGCATCGTGTTGCTCGAGGCCGGCCTCTCGTATCTCGGCATCGGCGTCCGCCCTCCTACCCCGAGCTGGGGCAGCATCATCCAGGACGGCGCGGATCGTGTATCGGACCTCTGGTGGCTCACGCTCTTTCCAGGGCTCGCGATTCTCATCACCGTGTTCGCTTGCAACGCCCTCGGTGACGCCTTGCGGGACGCGATGGACCCACGTCAGCTTGCAGCCACGCTCGGCGACGAAACTCCACACCGGACGAGATGACCGCTCCACTGCTCGCGCTCGAGAAGCTGCATACCTACTTCTACACCGACACGGGGGTCGCCCGGTCGGTGGATGGGGTGTCGTTTCAGGTGGGTGCCGGCGAGACGGTCGGCGTGGTCGGGGAATCGGGCTGCGGCAAGAGCGTCACCGCGCTCAGCATCCTGCGGCTGGTACGCCCGCCAGGCCGCATCGAGCCCGGGAGTAGCATCCGGTTCGAGGGACGAGACCTCCTCACGCTCGGCGAGCGCGACATGCAGCAGGTGCGGGGCAACCGCATCGCCATGGTGTTCCAGGAGCCGATGACGGCGCTCAACCCGGTGTTCACGGTTGGCGACCAGATCGCTGAGGTCGCGCGCATCCACGCCGGCATGTCGAAGCAGGACGCCTGGCAGAAGGCGATCGAGATGCTGCGCCTCGTCGGGATTCCGGCGCCCGAGCAGCGGGCGAGCGAGTATCCGCACCAGCTTTCGGGCGGCATGCGCCAGCGTGTCGTCATCGCCATGGCGCTGGTGATGAACCCCGCGCTCATCATCGCCGACGAGCCCACCACGGCGCTCGACGTCACGATTCAGGCGCAGATCCTCGAGCTGATGGCCGAGCTCACGAAGCGACTCGGTACCTCGATCCTGCTCATCACCCACGATCTCGGTGTGGTCGCGGAGAACTGCGCGCGAGTGATCGTCATGTACGCCGGCGAGGTGGTGGAGGAAGCGCCCACAGCCGAACTGTTCGCGCACCCGCACCATCCGTACACCGAGGGACTGCTCGGCGCGATGCCGCGTGTGGGGGGAGAGTCCGAGCGTCTGGCGACGATTCCGGGAACGGTTCCTCCCCCGACCGCATGGCCAGACGGCTGCCGCTTCCGCGACCGATGCCCCTATTCGTGGGAGCGGTGCGATCGGGAGCATCCGCCGCTCTATCAGATCGACGCGACGCACACGTCGCGCTGTCACCTCGCCGTGGAGCCGGAGCGTCGCGCCCATCCACACGTGCCGATCGCCGCGCTGAAGGAAGCGCCGGTCGCATGACGACGCCCGCCATCCAGACCGAGCCGAAACGCACGAGCCGCGCCGAGCCGCTTCTCGAAGTGCGCGATCTCACCAAGCACTTTCCGATCAAGCGCGGCGTGTTCGGCCGCGTGACCGGGCAGGTGCGCGCGGTGGACGGCGTGTCGTTCGAGGTGGCCGCCGGCGAGACGCTCGCGCTCGTCGGCGAATCCGGGTGCGGCAAGTCCACCACCGGACGCTCGATCCTTCGTCTCATCGAGCCCACGAGCGGTGCCGTGCGGTATGACGG
>JALYXJ010000250.1 GCA_030947165.1 Gemmatimonadota bacterium | reverse complement strand
CTCTGGATCAGGAGAGTCCTGGTTCGAGCCCAGGAGGGGCAATAGAAAGGCTCTTCATCGCTTACGTGGTGTGGGGCCTTTTCCATTCCGCGGCCGCCGTCAGCGTTTCGTCCGTGTTACTACGGGTGACAACGTCGCTGACAACAAACGCAGGAACGACGCGGAGATTGAGAGTCGCGCTGTGGCCACCACCGTAAAATTGAGATGGCGTAGTGGCGCCTAGTACGCCAATGGCGTATATTCGCCAATGCGCTTCATCGAGACTGCCGTCTTCACGGCGAGTCTTCGTCGGCACCTCGACGACGAGCAATACCGCGCATTGCAGCTCGCGTTAGTCCTGCGTCCGGAGCAGGGTCGGCTAATTCCCGGCGGCGGCGGTCTTAGGAAACTGCGGTGGAGCGCCGAGGGGCGAGGAAAACGAGGCGGGGTCCGGGCCATCTACTATTGGGCCGTCGAAGAGCACGTGTGTTACATGTTGTATATCTACGCCAAGAATGAGCAGGGCGATCTGACGTCCGCGCAGATGCGCGCCCTCGCTCGAGTTGTCCGGGAGGAGCTCAAATGAAGGATGCCGCATTCAAGGAGCTGCTGACGAGTGTGCGTCAGGCGGGACAGATTCGCCGTGGCCGGCGGAAGCCGGCGCGCGTCACCACGTTCAAGCCGGCCGACGTCAAGACGCTGCGCGGTGAGCTGGGTCAGTCACAGGTAGAGTTCGCCCTGATGATTGGCGTGAGCGTGGCCACGCTTCGCAACTGGGAGCAGGGTCGTCGTATCCCTGACGGCCCGGCGCTCGCGCTGCTTCGTGTGACGGCGCGCAATCCAAAAGCTGTCGTCGAAGCGCTGCATCGAGGTTCGAGCCGCGGTGCGGCGTAAGGTGTGCTGAGCGCTCGTTCTAAAATGCTTGTGGATGAGACCCGTGGGAGCAGAACTCGCTAGCAGCCTCGGGAGACAGTCTCCCCTCGCCTTCAGGCACAGGCTTCTGGGGCCGCCGAAAAAGTTAGTCAGTTTCTATGTCAGTTTCTCCCGTCTAGATGCCGTTTCTGGGCTTCGAGAACCCGGCACCGATGCTCGGTTCCCCTATGAAACCCGGCAGGTTGACGTTATTGATCCGGTCAGCTTTCAGCCTCTGGATCAGGAGAGTCCTGGTTCGAGCCCGGGAGGGGCAACTCTGGCCAATCCCAAGCCTCACAGTGTTTTGCGATGTGGGGCTTGCTGTTGTTCGCCCCGTGCCTCGGGGCGATTGCGAATCGTCCCCAGTTCGCGCACACTGCCGGTGCGGCTCACTACCTTCCGCAGAGACAGACCGTGCCGAATAATTTGTGGTGAGCTGGACCACGCGCGCCCCCTTGGAACGCCTGAATGCGCGACACGTTCAAGATCGCTGCTTGACGCCGACCACGACCAGCTCCGGCCGCGATGACGGAACCATGGCCGGCGTCAGGATCGGATTGTCCGGGGCCCGTCGAGGAACCATGCTCAGGTCGTGCAGCGGATGACCGGCACGCTTACCGGCATTTCTCCTAGATCGCGGGGCCTCGCGGCAGCTCGGTCGCCGGACGCACCACCGGAAGGCGAGCGGCCCGCCGAGCCGCGAAGAGAAAGAGGAGGCCGATCACGAACAGCACGGCGCCCCACCACAGGTTGATATTGAGCCCGGCGGAGCGCGCATAGATGTCGACGGAGCCCCTCGTCGCGACTCCATAGGCGGTGAGCAGGATACCGAGCGCGGCGAACAGGCCACCGATCGGGATGCGCAGGTCGAGTCCCACAGCTCCGCTCATGATCGTCTCCGTCTATCGAAAGATGAGGTTGAGAGCGAGCGTGAGCACCAGGACGGCGACGGCAAACGTTACCGGCCGCTTGATCCAGGGCAGCGCCCCATCGCCCGGCCGATCGGTGAGCTCGTAGACGAGTCCACGCAGCTCCTCTTCCGGTCGTGGCTGGGTCAGGAGGCTCACCACGATCGTCACCGCCGCGCAGGTGGAAAAGGCCACGATCGCCGTCCAGAACGTCTGAGCGAGCTCGCTCGGGTAGATGTGGAGGACGCCGAGGAATCCGCCCTTCACTCCGACAATCGCGCTCGCGGGGAGCGTGAGGCCGTGATGGAGCATGGCGCCGAGTATGCCGGAGACGAGACCCGCAAAGGCACCATGGCCGGTGGCTCGCCGCCAGAACATCCCGAGCGCGAACGTGGCGAACAGCGGCGCGTTCACGAAGGCGAACACGAGCTGCAACAGCTCCATGATGTTGTTGAACGATCCGGCGACGTAGGCTGCGCCGATCGAGAGCAGGATTCCGCCCACGGTCGCGGCGCGCCCCATCCACAGATAGTGCGCGTCGGAGGCGCCCTTGCGGATGTGGCTCTGGTAGAGGTCGTACGTCCACACCGTATTGAACGCCGTCACGTTCCCCGCCATGCCCGACATGAACGACGCCAGCAGCGCCGTGAGCCCCAGCCCGAGCATCCCCTGCGGAAAGAGGTGGGTCAGCAGCATCGGTGTGGCGAGGTCATAGTCGAGCACTGCCCGCCCTGCTGCATCCAGCAGCGGCTGGCCGGCCGAGGACAGCTTCGCCGGGATGATCCCCTGACCGGCAGCGGCGCCCGAGCTCGTGAGCGCGAGCGCGATCATGCCGGGCAGGATCACGAGGAAGGGAAAGAGCATCTTGGGCACGGCGGCGATGAGCGGCGTGCGCCGGGCATCGAGCATCGAGTCCGCTGCCATGGCGCGCTGCACGACCAGGAAGTCCGTGCACCAGTAGCCGAACGACAGCACGAACCCGAGTCCCATGACCAGCCCGAACCACTCGACCCCCACCGGGTTCGTCGCCGCGCTGCCCATCCCCTGCCAGGCGTGCGTGTACGAGCCCGCGGGGAGTCCGTGTGTGGCCGCGGCCTCGGACAGCCGAGCCGTCAGCCCGCCCCATCCGCCCACCGACCGCATGCCGAGCCAGACGAGCGGCGCGAAGCCGAACACGATCATGAAGAACTGCAGCACCTCGTTGTAGATCGCGCTCGTGAGCCCGCCGGCGAACACGTACGAGAGCACGATGACGGCGGAGACCAGCACGCTGACGTCGAAGCTCCAGCCGAGCAGCAGATTGAACAGCTTGCCCATCGCGTACATCGAGATGCCCGAGGAGAAGACGGTCATCACCGCGAACGACGCGGCGTTGAGCGTCCGCGTTTTCTCGTCGAAGCGAAGCTTGAGGTATTCGGGGACGGAGCGCGCGCGCGAGCCGTAGTAGAACGGCATCATGAACAGCGCCACGAACACCATCGCCGGGATCGCCCCGATCCAGTAGAAATGGCTGGTCGCGATGCCGTACTTCGCCCCCGACGCGCCCATCCCGATCACTTCCTGCGCGCCCAGGTTGGCGGAGAGGAACGCGAGGCCGGTCACCCACGCCGGCAGCGAGCGACCCGCCTGGAAGAAGTCCGAGCTCGTGCGGGTGGTGCGCCTCAGCGCCCACCCCACGCCGAGCACGATCGCGAAGTAGAGCGCCATCACGACATAATCGATCCACGTCAGGTGAGCGATGGGGACCAGGTTCACTCTCGGCTCCTGTCAGCGTGGTGAGAAGGCCGGACTCGACGGTGCCCCCGGAAGAGGTCAGCGAGACCCTCCGCGGATCCCCGATCAGCTCGAGCACGAGATGCGTCTTGCCATCGAGGGCAGTGTGCGCGATGCGGACGTGCCAAGAGCTATCCGATCGCGACACGGTGACGCTCGGCGCGAGTCGCGCGCGCAGCTCCGCGAGGTCGCGCGCGCCCAGGAGTGTGAGGTGACGCGACTGCTCGCTCGGCGGCAGCTTCTCGACGCTCGCGACGACCGTGGTCTCTTCCGAGACGCGGAAGAGGGAATCGGTGAACGGGCGCAGGTGGACGCGCGCGTACTGGACGTCGCGCTCCACGCGCATCGAGCCGAGGAGGAACCACCCGAGCTGGAGGCGCGATGCGCCGGACGCGAGATGGTACTCGAGCGTGCGAGCCTGGGCAGAATCGGAGACAAGCGCGTCGTCCGCGGCCCACGAGAGTCGGGCCGGACGACCGTCGGTGCGCGCCGTGAAGCCGATACTCTCGTTTGCTGCATCGGCCCAGACCTGCACGACCCGTCCGCTCCGCGCGTCGAGATAGATCTGCACGGCGTTGTTCTTCGCGTCGCGGTAGAAGCGCGTCTGGTATCCCTGGTAGGCCGTCGCGTCGTCCAGGCCCCGCTCGGGAAAGGAGAGCACGGGAGGGACGGAGTGCGGCGGCGACGGGGGTTGCGTGAGGAGCGCCAGGGCGAGCACACCGAGCAGCGTCATCGAGGTTGCGCCTCAGAATGTGGGACAATGCAGCGACCGCCGGCATGGATGATGACGTCAGCCGGGCTCCCCCGAAAGAGCAGTCGCCGGATCGACATCTTCCGGTTTGATGGCCGCGCCCGCATCCTCTCTCCTGCGGTGCGTCCCACCCCTTTCGATGCGGAGTCGCTCATGGCAGCGCCTGCCCAATTGGTTGCTTCTCGCGTCATGGTGGTCGCCGCAGCTGCGCTCCTGCTCTCCGCGCGCCTGGGACAGGCGCAGGGCGCCGGGGCGTCTCGCACCGCACTACGGCCCTCCCCATGGCCGCCGGTCGCGACC
>JALYXJ010000463.1 GCA_030947165.1 Gemmatimonadota bacterium | reverse complement strand
GCAGTGTATAGATGAGCCAGTAGAGCAGCCAGGCGCCGCCGATTGCCAGCCATTGCCGTCCGCTGGCGATCCGCGGCGACCCGGCGTCCAGCTCGGGGGGCGGGCCCGGCTGGGACGAATGGGACGGGCCGGTCATCTGGTAGGCTCGGAGTCTCGAGAGGAACGCATCGCTATCCATAAGGAACCGTCCCCCACGGAGAACAGCTAGATGCCCCGGGCCGAGGCGCGACCGACCCGTGACGAACCGCGTGGAATCCGGGACGAACGGCGACCGTCAACCGGGTGCGGCCTGCTTGGGGGGGCGCCCGCGACGCACGGTGCTGACCCCGCTCTTCTTGGCCAGCCGCTCCGCGGCCCGCAATTTCTCCTGCGAGGGCGGTGACACCATGTCCCACGGGCCGGGCCCGGTGTCCCCAAAAGCGGGCTTCACGGAGTCCGGGTGGTCGCTCGACATTCCCTCGGCTCCGCGCCACACGATCCAGAGGTGCTTCAGAAAGAGCTTGACGGTGACGCGCATGGCTGCGAACACGACGTGCTTGGCGGGCCATGTGGGATGCCGGCTCGCGTACCGCGCATAGGCTTCCTGGTAGTACGTCTTGTACGGGCCGCCCTGTCGCGAGAACGAGGTCCCGATGAGGAAGCAGATCGTCTTGGCCGTGGCGTCGTACCGGCGCGCCTCCAGCCGTCTGGGCCGCGGCTGAGCGACGCGCAGATGCCCCGATGGTGCAGCCGGCACGAGCCGCCCTTCGCAGGCGACGCGGTCCTTGCCCACATGGCGCGCCGGCGCGGGATTCCGCGCCGAGACGACGAAGTGGGCAGCGCAGCGGTCGCATCGATACTCCGCCCCCGCCACGGTGCCGAGCCCGCAGTACGCCCAGAACGCCGACGGGGAGCGCGCGCGCTCGATGCGCAATCGGCTGAGCAGTCGGGCGGCCAGACGTGGCCCGACCCCGCGAATCTGTACCAGCCAGGGCCACGCGGAATGCATCGTGATCGTCTCCTCGAGAAGATGGGAGAGCTGGCGCTCCTCGACCCAGGCCCGCTGATAGAGCATCCCGAGAAATGGAATCGGGCCGAGGGTCTCGCCGCGGTCGATGGCGTTGAGGAGCGCCTCCGCGCCACCGACGTCGCCAGGCACGTTCCAGCGATGATCTCTCGCCTGCGCAATCGCCCTGATCCGCTCTCCTCGCCGAATGCGCTCGCGCTGTGCGAACTCGAAGGTGCGAGCGAGCCACCAGAGTGTGCTGGGGGGCGGCGCTTCGGCCTGGGCGAGCGTCTCCGAGAGGCTGGGCTCGTTCCAGTCCTGAGCAGCCGAGCCGTGCGTCGATGTCCTCATCGTCGGTCCGGAGACTGGTGACGCCGCGCAGGGTGGGATTCCGCGTAGCGGAGATCAGCATAACTCTCGGGTTCCGGCGCGCGTACGCCGGTGTGACCAACCGTGATGGAAGCGGCGAGATGCGCTGGTTGCGCGTGATGAAGCGGCCGGCAACAATTCCTTGCATGACGAACCTTCCCCGTCGATCGATGCCGGCCCGCGCCACGACACTGGTCCTGGCCTTCCATCTCGGCGCCATCGGCGCTGGGGCCCAGACGACGCCGCCGGCAGTCGGGCCGGCGCATGGTGCCGTCATGGTCGTGGGCGGTGGAGCCCAGGGGCCGGAGCTGTACGCGAAGTTCATCGAGCTGGCAGGCGGACCTGACGCGCTGATCATCGATGTCCCGACGGCCGGGGGCGACAGCGTCTATCCTCCCGACTGGCGTGGGACGCGCGGGCTCCGGGCCGCCGGCGCTCGCAACGTGGTCGTACTCCACACGACCGATCGAAAGTTGGCGGACTCGGACAGCTTCAACGCACCCATTCGTCGCGCGGGCGGCGTGTGGTTCGAGGGCGGGCGGCAGTGGCGGCTGGTGGATGTGTACGCCGGTACAAGGACCGAACGATCATTCCATGACGTGCTCGCGCGCGGAGGGGTGGTCGGCGGATCATCGGCCGGCGCGTCCATTCTGTCGAGCTACATGGTGCGCGGGGCGCGCGCCGGCAACACCACCATCCTAGCGCCCGGCTACGAGGCCGGGTTCGGCTTCCTGCGCGGCGTGGCAATCGACCAGCACGTGGTGGCGCGCGAACGACTGCGCGACCTCGCGGACTCGCTGATGCCCAGGCACCCCGAGCTGCTCGGCATCAGCGAGGATGAAGGAACCGCATGGGTGATCCACGGCGACAGCGCGGAGATCATCGGGCGCAACAAGGCGTTCGTCTACGGCGGTCGTGATCCCACGGACTCCGGCGCTCCGTTTCTCACCCTTCGTCCAGGTGACCGCTACGACCTCGCGCGACGCCGCGTCATCCACCGGGCGATCGACGATTCACCACTCACCATGGCCTACGTCGATTCGCTGTTCGCCGGATGGCGTCGAGCCAACGCGGTGGCGACGCTGCTCGTCGCGCGTGACGGCAAGGTCCTCGTGAATCGGTCGTACGGCATTCCGCCGCAGGCCAGATACATGCCCACGACGACGGTGCCGAACTTTCCGCTCGGCGAGCTCTCGGATGGGTTCAACGCGATCGCGGCGCAGCTGGTGGCGCGGGAGGGCAAATTCTCGATCGACGACCCGATCGCCGAGGGAAGTGCCACGACCCGCGAGCTGTTGTCGGAGCTCGTCGTCATGCGCGATGGCGCGAGCCGACTCGCCGACCTGCTGGGCAGGAGCGGTGGCGCGACGTACCCCCAACTGATCGAGCGGCGCATCTTCGCGCCCATCGGCGCGCACAAGACCATCGCGAGCGCGGGCCAGCTCCAGTCCAACGTGGACGAGCTTTACCGTTTCGCTCTCGCGCTCGGGGCGCCCAGCACGTTCGTGCGCGACACGGCGAGCGCGAACGACTCCGACGGCGAAACGCTGACCCTCGATACGCGACTCGGCTGGCATGCCGACCGGTACCGCGGCGCGACGCGACTCGCGGAATACAGCGCCGCACCAGGAAGCCATGCGTTCGTGCGGTTTCCCGAGCAGCGAGCCGTCGTGATCATCCTCACGTCGGGCGGCACGTGGGACGCGCGGTCCATCGCGGAACGGATCGCCGATCGGCTGCTGTTCGACAAGGCCGCAACGCGAGTACGATAACCAGCGTCCGACGCTGTCATCCCGCACGAGCGTAGCGAGTGTCGGGATCTACTCACCTGATCGAGTGACTCGCCAGGGGCAGTAGATCCCGACAGTCGCTCGCTTCGCTCGCTCCTGCGGGATGACAGGGTCCCCTCAGCGTTCGCGTGGGACGATCGCCATCGTGCAGCGCGATACGCAGACGAGTCGTCCCTGCTCGTCCGCGATGTCGATCCCCCACACCTGCGACGTGCGACCGCGGTGAATGGGCACGGCCGTGGCACGTACGACGCCGTCGGTCTTGCCTCGGAGATGGTTGCCGTTGATCTCCTGGCCCACGGCGACGAAGCGCTCGAGGTCGACGTTCGCTGCTGCGCCGAGCGACGCCACCGTCTCGGCGAGTGCGAGCGATGCGCCGCCGTGGAGCAGCCCGAACGGTTGACGCGTGCGTTCATCCACGGGCATCGTGGCCACGACGCGCTCCGGGGTCAGCTCGACGATCTCGATCCCGATCGTGGCGGGAAGCCCGCGCGAAGCGAGCGGGCCGAACCAGTCCGGAGTCGCTGTCACGGCACGGCGCGCGGAGGGCGTGTCCGCATGATCGCCTCGATCTCGTCGATCTCGCGCGGCGCCGTGCTGATACGCTCCAACCCTTTCTCCGTGATCACGTAGTCATCCTCGATGCGCACGCCCGTGTTCTCGTAGCGCTGAACGACCGGCCGCACCTTCGCGATGAATGCTCGATTCGTCGGCGTATCGGGCAGCGACTCGAACATGGATGTGCCGAGATAGATGCCAGGCTCGATGGTGAAGGCGTCGCCCTGCTGGAAGGTGTGATCGCTGTTGTAGTAGTACTGCGCCGGATCGTGCACGGCGAGCCCGATCCCGTGGCTGATGCCATGGATCATCCAGAACATCGCCTGCTTGCACGAGCGCGGGTTTCCGGCGCAGTTCGCGTCCCACGGCGGATCGAAGGTCGCGTCGGCGCTCTCGACGAGCCCGAGCGCGGCGAGTCCACGCGCACGGATGTCGAACGACGAATCCTGCGCCGCACTGGCGGACATCCCGGGCCTGGAGTTCCGCTCGGCCGCCGCCTGCGCGTCGCGAACGAGTTGATAGATGGCTCGCTGCTCCGTCGTGTACTTGCCGCTCACCGGAATGGTGCGCGTGATGTCGGCGGCGTAGCCCTCGTACTCGGTCGCGGCGTCCATGACGACGACGTCGCCGGGCTTCACGTCGCCGCGGTCGCGCATGTAATGCAACTGGGTGCCGTGCGCGCCGCCGCCGACGATAGAGCCGTAGGCGGGCCGCGCACCGCCGAGGCGCGTGAACGTGTGCTCGAGCGCGGCCTGCAGTTCATACTCCTTCGCGGGCTCGGCGATCTTCAGCGCATCGCGATGGCCTTCGGAGCTGATCTGGGCGGCACGGCGCAGCAGCGCCATCTCTGCCGGACTCTTCCGTGCGCGAAGTCGATTGACGTGCTGATGCGCCTCGCGCACTTCGAGCCCCGCGTGGCGGCTGGCGATACCGCGCATGAACAGCCGCCCGCGCGTGAGCGAGTCCTGCTGCGCGAAGTCCTCGTCGGCGAAGTCGGACAGCACGTAGAAGGGCAGCCTGCCCGAGACGAGCGAATCCACCACGCCGTCCACCGAGGAGAAGGACCGCGCGCCCATGCCGAGGGTCCGGACGACAGTGGCAGAGTCGGGTCGCCTTCCATAGTAGAAGGCGAGCCGCGGATCGACCGGTGTGAGGAAGATCGTCGCGCTGGCCGGCTTGCCCTGCCGCACCACCATCACGAAGGCCGCGTCGGGCTCGTCGAAGTTGGTGAGATAATGAAAGGCGGGGAGCTGGTAGAAGGGGCCGAAGTCGGTGATCGGCGTCCGGGCCCCGAAGGCGACGAGGACCCCGTCGCCCATGCGGGCGGCAAGGGAGTCTCGCCGAGCGCCATATTCCGCCGGCGCGATCTGGGCC
>JALYXJ010000443.1 GCA_030947165.1 Gemmatimonadota bacterium | reverse complement strand
CTCCCCCTCCCCCTCTTCCGCACCTTCACCTACCGCGTCCCCGACGGCCTGACCGGCAGCGTCACGCCGGGCTCGCGGGTCGTGGTGCCGTTCCGGAACAGGAAGGAGATCGGCATCGTCGTGGGTGAGGGTGCAGCGCGCGATGCGATGAAGGTGAAGGACGTCATCGCTGCGCCGGACGCCGCGCCGGTGATGGACGAGCCGATGCTCGCGTTGTGCCGATGGATCGCCGAGTACTACATCACACCGCTCGGCGTCGCCCTGCGCACCGCGTTGCCAGCCGCGCTCACGGGAGTGGACGTCCCGGTGCCGGCTCGCAAGACGCGCCGCGTCGCGCAGATCGCGCTCGAGCTGCCGACACTCATGCGGCGTGACAACATCTTCGGACGCGCGCCCCAGCAGCGCGCGCTGTACGAGCTTCTGGAGACACTCGGTGGCCGCGCTCCGGTGGAGCACCTCGCCGAGCAGCTCCATTTCTCGACGTCGGTGCTCAAGGGGCTGGTTGCGCGCGGGCTCGTGGAGATCGGCTTCGAGACGGTCGAGCGCGATCCCTTTCTCACGCGCGCACAGCGCGCTCCGGAGACCCACGTGCCGAGCGACGCGCAGGCGCACGCGCTCGAGCGCCTCGCCGTCGCGCCGCCCGGACATGTCGCGCTGCTGCATGGCGTCACCGGCAGCGGCAAGACGCTCGTCTACCTCGACTTCCTGGAACAAGTCGTGATCGGGCAGGGCAAGAGCGCGATTGTCCTCGTGCCCGAGATCGCGCTCACGCCGCAGACGGTGGATCGCTTCCGCGCGGTGTTCGGCAACCGGATTGCCGTGCTGCACAGTGGCCTCTCCGACGGGGAGCGCTATGACGCCTGGCTCGCCCTTCGGCGCGGCGAGAAGCGGATCGCCGTGGGAGCCCGTTCGGCGATCTTTGCACCTCTACAAGATCTCGGCGCGATCGTCGTGGACGAGGAGCACGAGTCGAGCTACAAGCAGGGGGAGGCGCCGCGCTATCACGCCCGCGAGGTCGCCACAGTCCGCGCACGCGCCGAGGGAGCGGTGGTCGTGCTCGGCAGCGCGACGCCGAGCCTGGAGAGCTGGAGCAATGCGGCGTCGGGCAAATACGAGCTGCTCACGCTGCCCGATCGCGCCGGCGGGGCGCAGTTGCCCAAGGTGCGGGTGATCGATCTGCGCGCCGACCAGCCCAAGCGAATGCCGGGCGAGGTGCCGGAGGTGGATGCGTCGTTTTCGTATGCGATCGGGCCGGCGCTCGAGACGGCGCTGCACGATCGGCTGGCGAAGCGGGAGCAGAGCATCCTGCTGCTCAACCGGCGCGGCTATTCGTCGTTCATCCAGTGCGGCACCTGCGGCGACGTGGCCGTGTGTCCGAACTGCAGCATCAGCCTCACGCATCATCGGACGCCGCAGAGGTTGGTCTGCCACTACTGTCAGCATTCCGAGCCGCTTCACCTGAGCTGCAATCGGTGTGGGGGACTGCGACTGCGGCAACGCGGGCTCGGCACGCAGCAGGTGGAGCGGTTGCTCGCCGAGCGATACCCGACTGCTCGCATCGCGCGCATGGACGTCGACACGACGAGCGGCAAGTGGGCGCACACCGAGATCCTCGACCGCGTCGGCGCCGGGGAGGTGGACATCCTGCTCGGCACGCAGATGATCGCGAAGGGTCTCGACTTCCCCAACGTCACCCTCGTCGGCGTGATCGACGCCGACGTCGGGATCAACCTCCCCGATTTTCGCGCGTCGGAGCGGTGCTACCAGCTCCTCAGCCAGGTGGCGGGGCGCGCCGGTCGCGGGCCCAAGGGGGGCGAGGTGCTGATCCAGACGCGTGCGCCGTCGCATCACGCCGTGCAGTGCGCGGTGACCCACGACTATCACGCGTTCGTGACGCAGGAACTCGCGGGGCGAAAGGTGCCGGCGTATCCGCCCAATGTGCGGATTGCCAACGTCGTCCTGAGCGGCACCCAGGAAGACGCCACGGCCCGTCTCGCGATGCGCACCGCCGCGTGGCTGCACAGTCTCCTCGCCGCTCGCCCGGCACCCGGCGTCACCGTCATCGGGCCGGCCCCCTGCCCGGTGGAGCGCATCAAGCAGCGGTGGCGCTGGCACGTACTGATCAAGGCGGAGCGCCCTCAGGAGCTCGGCCGCGTGGCGCGATATCTCACGGAGCGGTTCGAGATCCCCAAGCAGTTCGGGCTCCGGATGACAGTGGACAGGGATCCGGTTGCGCTGTTGTGAACGTGGATACGGCGTAGCACCGAGCGACATCGTCCTCCTCAGCCAAGCTGTTCCTCTGTGCTCTCTGTGTTCTCTGTGGTTCAAAGAAAAAAGGGCACTTAACCACAGAGATCACAGAGGACACAGAGACGCAGCTGACGCGGACTCAAAAAGAGGATTTCTTGGTGTTCCCCGCGTTCCGCTTGGCTGGATCGCTTGTCCCCGCCCGCCACCCCGACGATCTTTCCAGTGTGACCACCTTCCACCATCCCGACTTCTCCGACCCCGCGTTCGCCGGCGCGCCTGACGCACGGTTCATCCCTGCGCCCGCCGATGGTGTGCTACCCGAGGGGTTCTATTCGTCCACCAACCTGCCGACCTACGTCAAGCTCGGCGGTGAATGGCGGATGCCGCGTGAGCCACGGATGGACTCGGTGCTGGTGCTCGATGCCGACGACGTGCTGTGGATCCGTGAAGGGCGGCGTGTGAAGCGCGGTGAGCGCGTGGCGGTTGGCACGGCCGAAGACGGGCGCGAGGGCATCTTCGTGCACGCCGCCGCGTTCCTCGACACGGGCGACGGCGAGTTCAAGTTCATGGCGAGCGAGGTGTCGCGCGAGAAGCCCATCGACTACTCGCTCATGGCGCGCATCCTGATCGACGAGCGCGATCGCGGCGGCTACCCGGTCTGGGTCGCGGGGCCGGCGCTCGTGCACTCGCGCGCGCGCAACGACATGGTCTGGTTCATTCAGAACGGATTCGTCGGTGCGATGCTGGCCGGCAATGCCGTGGCCGTGCACGACATCGAGGCGAGCATCTTCGGCACCACGCTCGGCATGACGGGGCAGGGCGAGAGCACCCAGGGCGGGCATGGCGCGCATATGCGGGCCATCAATCGGGTGCGAAGTGCCGGTTCGATTGCAGCGGCCGTGGCCAACGGCACGATCACCGACGGGATCATGCACGCCCTCGTCACAGCCAGGATTCCGTTCGTCCTGACTGGCTCGATTCGCGACGACGGCCCGCTCCCCGACGTGATCACCGACGCGCTCGAGGGTCAGAATGCGATGCGCGCGCATGCGATCAAGGCGACGATGGCGATCCTGATCGCAACGGCGCTGCATGCGATCGCGACTGGGAACATGCTCCCCGCGTTCGTGACCGACGAGGACGGCTCGCTCCGCGAGCTGTCCACGATCTGCGTCGATTCACTGGAGTTCGTCGTGAGCAAGCTCAAGGACCGTGGCACGCACCAAGCGTTCGGGGTGGTGACGAACGCGCAGGACTTCATGCACATCCTGCGTCTCTACGTGGAGCGCGAGCTCGACCAGCGCCGCGCGGCGGCTGTTGCCACGCCACAACTCGCAGTGACCAAATGACTGGGGAAACACGCGCTCGCTTTCTCGCCGCGATCGGCGCGCAGATCCCCGCCGATCGCGTGCAGGAGCTGCACCTGTTCGGCGCCATCCGTCAGGGCGGGACCGAGAGCGGCATCGCCGTGATAGCCGTCGCCCGCGATGCCGACGAGGTCGTGGATGCCGACGCCATCGCGGAGCCGGAATCCGTGGTGGACGAGGCGCCGATCGCGCCCCCGCGCTACGTCGTGTACACGGCCCGCTATCGCCTCACGCTCAAGGGGCTCGAGCGCGGCAAGTGGGAGATGTCGGTGAAGGAGGAGGCCGACGCTCCGCTGCTCACCGTCGACGCGGTCGTGCGCGGCGTCTCCCGTCGCTCCGGCGACGCCGACGAGACGGTGCGACTCACCGGCGACGAGTTCCGCGCCGCGCTCCCCGAGCCGGCCCGCAGCTAGCGCAGCCCGCCGAGCTCCTCGTGTCAGACCCCGCCTCGCTCGGCCTGGCGCTCGCCTTCAGCGCGGGCCTCCTCAGCTTCATCTCGCCCTGCGTGCTGCCGCTCATCCCGAGCTATCTCACCTTCGTCACCGGTGTCGGGTTCGACGAGCTGGAGAACGCGCGCCGCGCCGCGCTGATTCACGCGCTCCTGTTCGTGCTCGGCTTCACCCTCATCTTCGTCGCGCTCGGTGCCTCAGCCACCGTGCTCGGCCGCCTGCTGATCCACTATCGCGTCTGGATCACGCGCATCGGCGGCGCGCTCATCGTGCTGTTCGGTCTCTACCTGCTCGGCATCGTGCGCGTCGCCGCATTCGATCGCGAGCGACGTGTGCATCTCGCGAACAAGCCCGTCGGCTATCTGGGCAGCGTGCTCGTCGGCGTCGCCTTCGGCGCGGGGTGGACCCCCTGTCTCGGCCCGATCCTCGGCGCGATCCTCACG